>JAGAIK010000635.1 GCA_017626625.1 Roseburia sp. | reverse complement strand
GATACCAGCTCTTTATCAAGAGCCAGCTTTTTATGTTCTTTTTTATCCTGTTTCACAAGTGCAGCAGCAGGGAACCCCAGAAGAAAAACTATAAATCCCTAGAAAAAATGAAGCTGATTTTAAAATACATTGAAAACAATTACATGAATAAAATCACCATTGAAGACATTGCGCGGGAAGTGGGATTAAGCCAGTCCCACTTTATGAAATATTTTAAAAACACCATGGGAACCTCCTTCATCGAATATCTCAACGAATACCGGCTCACCATGGCGTCCCGTCTGCTGCTCTCCTCCGATTCCTCCATTCTCGCCATCGCGGAGGAAGTGGGATTTGAGAATTTATCCTATTTTAACCGTACCTTTAAAAAGCGCTTTGGGCAGACCCCGCGGGAGTACCGCAAGCTGCAGAATCCGGCAGAATAAACTTCTGCTCAAAATCATTTTCCCCGTTGGGCTTGCCAAAGAGATAACCCTGGATATAATCCGGCGCGAGGGGTTCCATAATGGCAAGCTCTTCCTTTGTCTCAATGCCTTCAATACAGATACCAAGCCCCAGACTGTGGCTCATCTCAATAATCTGCACCATCAGATTGTGCTCATACTGATTGTTCAGTGCCTTTGCGGTAAAGGAACGGTCAATTTTTATGTACGTGGGCTCTAAATCCCCCAGGCAGTGCAGATTAGAGTATCCCGTTCCGAAATCATCTAAAATAACCTGCACGCCTCTATCCTTTAAGCCCGACCACAGCTTTTTAAAATGAGGGCTGGAATCAAGATAGCCGCTCTCTGTCAGCTCAATGCCTACGGTCTCCGGCGCTATGCCGCTTTCCTCGATGGCTGTCATAATCTCCTTAAGCACCTGACTCTTCATCACCTGAACATAGGAAAGATTCACATTGACCCTGAAATCCGGGATATACTTCTGCCATTTTGCACAAAGAGAAAGGGCATGATGCAGCAGCCATTTCCCGGCAGGAATAATCAATCCTGTTTCCTCTAACAGTGGGATAAACTCCGCCGGAGACACACGCTCTCCGTTGGGCAGGGTAAAACGCATCAGGGACTCCGCTCCCTTCAGTCTGTAATCCGAGGCATCCACGATAGGCTGAAAATGCACCTCAAAACCTTCAAAGCCATGGTTCACTGCATGATGGAGCTGCGCCTTCAAATCATTTTTCCGCAGAAATACCTGATAATGCTCCGGGTCAAAGACGCAGCAGCGGTTCTTGCCGTTCGCTTTCGCTTCCCCCAGTGCAAACTCGGAGAGCTTCATCACATTCTCATATTCCCCATCTAAACCGTCCGTCATTAAGATGCCGCCGGAAATGGTAAATATCGACTGATATCCGTTCTCTTCAATAAAAGAATCGATGGCTTTCCTGACATTCTTGTAAAACCGGATTGCCTTATCCCTGTTTCCCCCGCTGAAATCCAATACCATAAATTCATCCGCAAAAAGCCGGTACGCCTTCTGCCCCGGTTCAATGTTCTCGCTGATACAGTCTGCAAGCCATTTTAAAATAAAATCACCGTATTCTATCCCAAGACCGCCGTTGATATCCTTAAAATCATCTATCCCTATCCGCAGGAAGAATCCCTTTGGCAGTTTCCCCTCAAACTGACTGACATAAGTCGAAAGGCTTATCTCTCCCAAAAGACCTGTCGTATTATCTGCTTTCTGCCGCTTCCCTGTTTCGTTGATACAGCCAATAAGAAATGCCGGCACACCGTTTTCATCCTTTAATACCTTTCCGCGGCAGTTAATCCAGATGGGATTTCCCTCCTTATCCAGCCAGCGGTAATGCAGATTGTGAAACAAAATGGTTCCGCTTCTGATTCGCTGACAATCTTCTGTCAGAAGCGGCAAATCCTTTTCATAAACAAATTTTTCAAAGTTCTTTTCCGCTTCATAGAAATGGTCTGTCTCCAGATAAAAACGTTCTGTCGCATGGGAAGAAATGCAGTAATAATCCTGTTTCAAATCATAGATGTACAGATAATCATCCATACTGGAATTAAGCAACTGTACCATATACTCCATCTGCTCCATGCTCAAGTCATTTTTTACAAATTCCTCCATATCGGTTCCTCCTGCTTTTGTAATAACCCTTAAGCTATCGGTATAAAATAATATCCCGCCACAGCACACAAAATGCCGATAACTGCGCCGGCAGCCACGTCCCTGGGCTCATGGACGCCGCCTGCCACTCTGATTCCCGCAAGAAACAGCCCCAGTACCCCCAGCAAAATTCCTACGCCGGGATAACAGACAAATACTGTGGCAGCAATCATATAGACAGAAAACACGTGGCGGCTGGGAAAGGATTTCCCTCTGGTATCCTTCTCTAACACCGGCTCTAATCCAAATTTCTCGTAAGGGCGGGGCACATTTAACAGGTATCGAAACAGCGTCACTGCCCCAAAAGAAACTGCCGGAACAACCACCGCCCGAATCAGAAATGCGTCCTTTTCCAAAAATAAAATCAATAAAAACAGCGGATATGCGCAAAACACAATTCCCGTCAGAATCTGGTTCAGCCGGTTGATGAGCCGCACCTTCTTTGGGTCCTTTTTTATGTATTCCGTCATTCTCTCATAAGCTTCACGCTTCATATCCCTGTCCCCGTTTTTCTTTTACGGCTGTTCGCTTCCCGCTGCCGCTAATATCGCTCCGATAAAAATGCAAAAATCAGATAAATTAAAAATAATATTCCGGAACCATGCCGGACCTATATTTATATGGAAGTAATCCACCACATGCCCTTTGGCATAGCGGTCATAAAGATTGCTCAGTCCCCCGCCAAGCAGCAGGGAAGTCCCCATCTTAGAAAGAGGCTTTCCCTGCACCCTCAGCAGCAGATAATACATGACAGCCACAACCGCTAACACAACGGTATGAAGGCTGCGCATCCATCCCGGTTTTGCAGCAAGGAAATTTAGCGCAGCGCCTTTGTTATAATATTTTTCCAACCGTATCTTATCCCGGAAACGTGAATGAACCACCTTACGGGCATATTTTTTATCCATATGGGCTTTCAGGAAAAAATCTGTCCAGAATACGGCTGCTGTTATCAATAGATACGGCATAATTGGTACTCCCTGATTTTCAAATATCCTATATTATAGCACAAAATATTCTCTGTGAATACCATACTATAGCACTTTTTCCAGTTCTTCCACCACTATTTTTAACGCTTTGATTCTGGCATATTTTTTGTCCACAGATTCTAAGATATGCCATGGGGCGTAGGTGGTGCTGGTTTTTTGAATCATCTCATTGACGGCATCCTCGTATAAATCCCATTTTTCCCGGTTCCGCCAGTCCTCGTCCGTAATCTTCCACTGTTTTCCCGGCGTATTCTGCCGGTCATTGAACCGTTCTAACTGGGTATCCTTGTCTATCTGCACCCAGAATTTGATAATGACAGCGCCCCAGTCGTGAAGCTCCTTCTCAAACTCATTGATTTCATTGTAGGCGCGTTTCCAGTCATTTTCACTGCAAAAACCCTCTAAGCGCTCCACCATCACCCTGCCATACCAGGTGCGGTCAAAAATAGCGATGTGCCCCGTCTTTGGCAGCCTGGTCCAGAACCGCCAGAGATAATGTCTTGCCTTTTCATGGGGCTCCGGGCTTGCAATGGGGTGCACCTCATATCCCCTGGGGTCTAATGCCCCCGCAATGCGCTTGATATTTCCGCCTTTTCCTGCCGCATCCCAGCCCTCATAGGCAATGATAACAGGCACTTTCTTGCGGTAGAGACGATTGTGAAGCTCCCCTAAGCGCTGCTGCAGACTCTTTAATTCTTCCCTGTACTCCGCATCCTCTAAGGATTTGTCCAAATCAATTTCTGAGAGCAGCGGCATTTTTTCCATGGGAAATACATTCTGTAAAATCGGCACTGCCATGGCGTTGTTGGCAAGAGCAACCTCAATTCCCTCCGTCAGAATTTCAAGCGCCTGCAGCTCCGTCCATTTTTTGGATTTTGCGTCTATGATATACCAGGGCGCCTGGGGCATATTGGTATCTTTCAGATAACTGTCAAATGCCTCTAAGCAGGTTTTATAATGTTCATTCTGCCACTGGTCGTTTTTGCTGACTCTCCACCGGGTATCTTTCGCATCCAGCAGATGATGGATACGCTTCTCCTGCTCCTTCTTTTCAATATGAAGAAACAGCTTCACCACCAGATAGCCGTTGTCCGTCAGCTGCCGCTCAAACCGCTTGATACTCTCAATCCGGGCAGCGTATTCCGCATCCTCCATTTTTCCATAAAGACGTGCCCGCATCACCTCATTCATCCAGCCGGAATCCAGGAAACAGAACTTCCCCGCTTCCGGGATACTGGCAAAATGACGGTACAAAAAGGGCTTTCTTTTCTCCTCCTCCGAGGGGTCTTTCATGGAAAACACTTTAAAGAAACGCGGGTCTATGTTTTTTATCAACTGACCTATGACATGACCTTTGCCCGCAGTCCCCCAGCCCTCCACTAAAATTAGTACCGGAAGCTTATGTTCCTTTACCTTCATCTGCTGTTCCTGTAATTTTTCCCTGGCTGCCTTTAAACGGGAAGAAAGCTCCTCTTCCTGCGGCTTTTCTGTTTCCTTCCACTGCTGTAGCATAAAACCCCACCTTTCTGTTTTCCTCTTGCAATCTCTGTCTCACACCAAAACTCTTACTTCTAGTTTTTCACAATTTCTGCAAAATATCAAGTATTTCTTATGATTTGTTACCCGGATTGTAACAGGTCTCTTTCACTGTTTTAAAGTGAAAAATAAAATGGGCTGTCACATTTATCAGAACGTATGCAGGATATCGTACTGACTGATTTCAAATGGTACAATATCCCGCTTAACTTCTTTTCATGCGACAGCCCAAAATGTAAAAACAACATTCCGGCAAGTTTATACTTACCCACAATATTTTTCCAATGTGCGTCTCACAGCACCGATACCTGCGTTCATCTCCCGGAAATAATTTTCCGTCAGCTCTCCCAGTCCCGCTTCATAAAGATTCACACCGAAAATAGACGGATTTGCAAGAATCTTCTGTATTCCCTCCAGATTCTCCGTCTGCCCGAGAGAAATTTCCGCCATGACAGGACACAGTTCCGTTAGCATGGGGTCCGGACTTAATTCCAACTGTTCTCCCGCATCATCTATGCCCATCAAATAACGCAGCCAACCGGCAAACACAAGGGGAATCATTCGAAGATTTTCTACCTGCAGCTTTTCAGACCTGACATATGCTTTGATGGTTTCACCAAAACGTATGGCAAGTTTCTGGGATGTATCTGTTATGATACGCTGCGGCGTATCCGGCATAAACGGATTTGGTATTCGTTTCTCTATCACCTCATCGATAAACTCCTGCGGGGAAAGAATCCCGGGATTGTTCACTACCGGCAGTCCTTCCTGATAACCGATGATTCTCACCAGGCGATTCAACGCTTTATCTTTCATTTCCTCCGAAATTCTCCTGTATCCCAGCAGGCATCCAAACACAGCCAGTGTCGTATGCAGCGGGTTCAGACAGGTACAGACCTTCATTTTTTCCACCTTATCGACGGTCATGCGGTCTGTCATAATAAATCCTCCCTGTTCTAAAGCCTCTCTTCCGTTGGGAAAATCGTCTTCAATCACCAGATACTCACTTTCTTCTGCATTCACATAAGGAGCTATATAGGTATTCTTTCCTGTCACGATTGGCTTCAGTTCTTCTCCCCAGTCTGCAACCAGATCACGCTCCACCTCCTTATCAGGTCTTGGGGTGATTTTATCAATCATGGTCCATGGGAAACTGACTTTTGCGCGATTTTCCACATAACCCAGAAAATTTCCCTCTACCAGCCCGTTTTCCTGCCATTCTTTCGCAAATTCGTCCATTGCCGCAAAAAGCTTATCTCCGTTGTGAGAACAATTATCCATGCTCACCATGGCAATGGGCAGTTCGCCGTTTTGATAACGTTCATACAGAAGAGCCGCCACTTTTCCAAGATAGCTCCCGGGCTTTTCCGGTCCCTGTCTCAGGTCCTCGCCCACCGCGGCAAGCCGCTCTCCCTTTCCGTTTACAAGGCTGTAACCCTTTTCTGTAATCGTAAATGTTGCCATCTGCAGGGCAGGGTTTCGGAAAATTTCTTTTAAACGCTCAAACTCCCTCTCGTTATCACTGTCAAGACAAAGTGATTCCACCACGCTTCCTACAATATTTTTCTCAATGCTTCCGTCTGCCTTTAAGGTCACGACAATCCCAAGGTCATCATGCGGACGGTTTATTTTCTCTATAATCTCATAATCATACCCCTCCGCTACAATCAGTCCACGGTCGAGCTTTCCTTCATTTAAAAGCTTTTGCACCACATTCGCCTGAAATGCCCGGAAAATATTTCCCGCACCAAAATGTATCCAGAAAGGCTGCTCCATTGTGCGCGCTTTTACAGCCATACGGTCATATTCCGGCACACCGTATCCTTTTTCCTTCCAAATACCATAATCCTTTATTCCTTCCTGTGATAATCTCATACTGCTTTTTCCCTCCATATCCGCACAAAACCTGTTTTTCCCATGTTTATCTCGTCTGTGATTTTTCTATTGCTTCCCACAATCCATTCAGATATGCGGCTCCTAATGCACGATCATAAAGCCCATATCCCGGCATCGCTGTCTCTCCCCAAATCATTCGTCCATGGTCCGGACGTATCGGTCCGTCAAACCCGATATCATACAATGCTTTCATGATTTCATACATATCAAAGCTGCCGTCTGATGACAGGTGCGCCGCTTCCTCAAAATCCGTCGGTGAATTAAATTTGAGATTTCTTACATGAGCAAAATGAATCCTTCCTTTCAGGCTGCGAATCATATCCGGCAGGTCATTTTCCGGATTGGTACCATAGGAACCGGAACAGAAAGTCACCCCGTTATGTGGATTGTCTACCATCTTCATCATTCTGAGAATATTTTCTTTATTCACAATAATCCGGGGCAGCCCAAAAACGCTCCATGCCGGATCATCCGGATGGATTGCCATATTGATATCATATTGGTCGCAGACCGGCATAATACATTCGAGAAAATATTTCAGATTTGCAAACAACTTTTCTTCGTCCACATCACGATACATCTCAAACAGTTCTTTTACGTGCGCCATACGCTCCGGTTCCCACCCCGGCATCACAAAGCCGTTACTGTCCCCGCCGATGGTTTCAAACATTTTCTCCGGTTGAATCGCATCCACTGCCGCCTGGTTGTATGCCAAAACCGTAGAGCCGTCTGCTCTTTTTCTTGCAAGCTCCGTTCTGGTCCAGTCAAAGACCGGCATAAAATTGTAACATACCATGTGAATCCCGGCTTTCCCCAGCCGCTCTAATGTTGTAATATAATTATCGATATACTGTTCTCTGTCAGGCGTACCGACTTTAATCGCATCATGAATATTTACGCTTTCAATTCCCGCCACATGAAGACCGGCGGTTTCCACCTCATCAATCATTGCACGGATATCCGCTTCCGCCCATACCTCTCCCGGCGATGTATCATAAAGGGTCGTAATCACGCCTTTTACTCCGGGAATCTGTCTGATTTGTTCTAGCGTTACGGAATCACTCTTACTTCCAAACCACCTGATTGTCATTTCCATAATTCTGATTTCCTTTCTTTCATTCTGTTGTACAGTTCTTCGTCCGTCATATGATTTTCCGTATTTGTCAGCAATACGACTCCTCTGTCCTCTTTTGAATATGCGACTTCTCTCTGCCACTTATAAAAATCCGGTCCATCACCGAGATTCCGGATGTATCTCATCAGGCTGCGCAGACAGTAGGCTGTCTGTTTCACATCTGTAAGGCAGTCATTTTCATAAAATTCTTTCCACTTATCATGCTCCCTGCTGCGCATTGCAGTATCTGCTTTTTCATATAAATCTGCAGCATTTCCCACAAGATAATATGCCTGCATCCATCTTTTCTCAGCAAATTCTTTCCATGCTTTACAGAATATCACCGCACCCGAAAGACAATACAAGTGTATCTTTACCTGAAGCACAAGAGAATCTTTCCAAAGCTCACAATCTGTAAATCCTTCACATTTTTCTGACAAACGGGAAAATGCCGCCTGCCCTTCCCCGCATTTTTCCTGATACCACGCAATCTGTTTGGAAAAATCGTCTTCCCCGGTACACCAAAACAGATTCTCACAGGGGGAAGTTCCCCCGTCTTTCATCCACCCATGCACAAAATAGCGTGTAACATAATTATAAAACTGCTCTCCTGCATGTTCATCCTCTAATGCTCCAAATGCAACCGTGCTCTTAAAATAATCTGCAAAACACTCCTGCATCCGTTCCCGGCATTTTTCGTCTCCCGCATAATACTGTATCAGGTACCGTTTTCTATGCTCCTGTGCCGACAGAGGTTTCTCCCGCCACAAATTTGCGATAAAGTCAAGGGGATATACATGGGGTTTTACATTGGAGGAGTTGATAATCCAAAACCTGCGAATACCATTTGCGTATGCCTCCTCAAGTTCCTGTTCCACAAATTCCATGGAATTAGGCAGCATTGTAATATGATTTGCCGCCTGCAGGTCATAAAATGATACATGATAGTAGGTACCGTGCGCTCTTCCCTGCAAATGTTTCTCCGGAATTGCCGGTACTCTCGGATTATGGTTTCCCTGTCTTCTGGATACCATTTTGCCATATCCGTTATCCGCCCATATCATAATAACATCCTCCGGAATTGTCAAAAGTTCCTGCTGGTACAGTTCCATAATCTCTCCGTAGAGATTCGTACAGAATACTGCGTCCGGAATCTCTTTTTTCACCATATCATACTGTTCCTGCATGATACTGCTCACCAGTGCTCCTCTTTTTTCCGGTGTATCATAAGCAGGATCATTGTCCCAAAACGGCGTATCCCCCTGTCCCCGGAAACCGATATTCCAGATTACTTTCTGCCCCCGCTGACGTTCTATTCCTTTCCGCCAAAGTTCGCGGAATAACTCCGGATACTCGGCAAAAGAAGGTGAAAGCTTTGGATAAGCCCTCGCAAACATCTCTGCCCCAAGAGGCTCCGCATGATGATGTGTGACCCAGAGTCCCATGCCGGATGCCAACGGTGCATATGTCTTGGAATTTTTATCTGTTCCGGGAATAACCATGTTGCCGCCCTGCCGTAGCAGCGCTTCAAATACCATTTCCCAGGGATATGCTTTATCCTCTCCTGCGTTCCATTTGCTGATTAACACCTCATCATTTACAAACCAGCCGCGGAAACGTACCCGGTATTTTTCCGGTTTTATGCTTCCCACCGGTATGGCTGCCTCCGGTTTTTTTTCAAATTTCTGGTCATTCCAGAACCAAAGCGGCAGAATACCCAGATATTTTTCGCTGAGCGCAAGCAGTGCATAAACAATTCCCAATTCGTCTCCTGCCTGTATCACAATCCTGTCTTTTTCTATGTCTATCCGATATGCTTCTTCGTCCATAACCGCATATTTTAAAATAATGCTGCCTCCCGACGTTTTTTTCGTTTCTGTCAGCGTCATCTTCATATCTCTGTAAAAACGCGCAACAGCCCGGCAAATCGGTTCCGTCCGTGCAATATACTTTTCTGCCTCAGAACTTTCAATCTTTGTATTACGGTTCAGTAAAAACAGCTCCATAGCCCAGTATCCTTTCTTTCTAAGATGCCCTGTCCGGCATATATCTCTCAAATAACTTTACAAATATATGCGCATTAACCCATGCAAAAAATGCGACTCCGATTACCAAATCCATAAAGACTGCCAGCATAACTTTCTCAGAAAGAAGGAAAAGAAGCATCCCCGGTCCCGCCGCAATCAAACTTATAAAAACAGAAAAAGGAAGATGCGCTAATGCCATATATAACGAATTTTTCAAAGTTTATTTTATGCTGTTGCGAAAAACCGCCAGCATGGGAAATACATACAGTGATGTCAACAACGTCAGTATCGCAACTATGGCAAAGGGAATAAACAGCAGTTCTCCGCCGGTCACCGGGGTGTGGCTGCTGAAGAAGAAATCAACATACAGCAGCGAGAACACCGCCAGCAAAATCCCCCATACCACAGTTGCCTGCTTAAAGTTTTCACGGAAAGAGGAGAAAAAACTTTTTACTATATAAGATTCTTCATCTTTTACCATCTTTATTACCACGGAATAGAGCGCTGTGGTAGATGCACCTAACGTAATCACCGGTATAGAGCATACCAGCCACAATAAGTTTAAAATCACCAAATCAGACATCTTACTGAAAAAGCGAAATGCCTTTCCGTCTACCGAAAAAATTCCTTCCATTCCTCTTCCTCCAAATTTAACCTTTGATACCGTCCATTGCAATACCGTCTACCAGATATCTCTGGAATATAATAAAGAAAATGATAATCGGCAATATCGAAATCACCGACATCGCAAATAATCCGCCATAGTTATTGTAGGAATTGGGATCCAGATACATATTCAATGCCAACGGTATCGTAAAATTTTCCGGACTGCTGATGAAAATCAGCGGTTGGAAAAAGTCCTGCCATATCCAGTAAAATGCAAAGATAGCAGATGTAATAATTGCAGGCTTTACCACAGGAACCAGGATACGG
Organism: Roseburia sp.; assembly: GCA_017626625.1. Lineage (GTDB taxonomy): Bacteria > Bacillota > Clostridia > Lachnospirales > Lachnospiraceae > Roseburia. The sequence goes on along the minus strand of JAGAIK010000635.1, from coordinate 457 downwards.
AACAGAATTGAAATTCTTCCGCAGCCGTCGATTTCCGCCGCCTCATCCAGTTCTCTGGGAATCCCCTGAAAGAACTGCACCATCAGAAAGATAAAAAACGCTCCGCCGAAGAACCATGGCAGCACCAGTGCTATCTTCGTATCAATGAGATTCAGTTTTTTCAGAATAATATACTGCGGAACCACCATAACCTGTGCAGGTATCATCATGGTCATCATAACACAGCCGAACCAGAAATTGCCGAATTTAAACCGGATTCTGGAAAAAGCGTAAGCGGCAAATAAGGATGTTGTGACACAGCCAATCACGCCCACAATCGTAACCTCAAGCGAGTTTAAGAAAAATGTGGAAAACGGCACGCCGCCGATACCTTCAAATCCACTGGCATAGTTTTTCGCCGCATCCCATACTTCCGGTATCAGCGAATACGGATTTGTAAACATGGTTTCATTGCTTT
>JAGAIK010000634.1 GCA_017626625.1 Roseburia sp. | reverse complement strand
GTATACAAATCATAGGCGCCTAAAATTGTGGTCAGCAGATTTCCGTTCGCAGAAATAAGGTTGGTAATACTGCTCATCATATAGCCTAAGAAAAGGGCGGCAAAGGTCAGCACCGCCGCAATCACCTGGCTCTCCGTCACCACGGACATCAGCATACCGATGGCAATGCAGGCGCAGCCGTAGAGATAGAAGCCCAAAATCGCCACGTAGCTTTCTCCCATGGGTACCGTTCCCCAGATGGATAAAATCAGCGGCGTAACTGCTACCACCGCCATGGCTACGGTCAAAATTCCCACCATGGCAAGATATTTCCCCAGCACGATTTTTCCTAAGGAAACCGGGGAGGTCAAAATCAACTGGTCCGTCTTGCTGTGGCGTTCCTCCGCAAAGCTGCGCATGGTAAGCACCGGAACCGCAATCAGCATAATAAACGCTATCGCCGAAAGGGAATAGGAAATATAGGGATAGCCGGAACGCAGGTTATAGGCATAAAAATACAGCTCGTAAAGCGCTAAGACCGCCGCAATAAACAGCCAGCCCACCACCGTCCGGAAATAACTTTTTATTTCTCTTTTCAAAACTGCAATCATGCTCCCATACCTCCCTTTGCCGTCAGTTCTAAGAATACATCCTCAAGGGATTTTTCCTCCGTTTTCATTTCCAAAATCGGCAGTTGCGCTTCTGCGCAGGTATGGAAAATATCTTCCCTGATGTCACAGTCTTTCTTTGCGGAAATAAGCAGGGCTGCCGTTCCTTCTTCCCGCTGCTCTAACAATTCGCACCGCTCCACTCCTGCAAGGGCAAACAGCGCTCCCTCCGCCGTTTCCGCCTCCGCCTTTACCAGAAGAGAAATCTGCTGATTTCCCGTCATGCGCTCTAACAGGTTCTCCGTGCTGTCACTTGCCACCAGCTTTCCCTTAGAAATAATGAAAACATGGTCGCAGACAGCGGAGATTTCCGTCAGAATATGGGAACTTAATATAACCGTGTGGCTCTCCCCTAATTTTTTGATTAAATCCCTGATTTCAATAATCTGTTTCGGGTCGAGTCCCACGGTGGGTTCGTCTAAAATAATGATTTCCGGCTTTCCTAACACCGCCTGGGCAAAGCCCACACGCTGCTTGTAGCCCTTGGACAGATTTCGGATGAGACGCCCGGAAACATCGGTTATCCCTGTCATTTCCATTGCCTCTGCCACCTGTTCTGCCCGTTTTCCTTTTTCTATCTTTTTTAATTCCGCCGCAAAATCCAAATACTCCTTTACCGTCATATCCATGTAAAGGGGCGGCAGCTCCGGCAGATACCCCACACACCGCTTTGCTTTTTCCGGCTCTAAGGCAACGTCTGCGCCGTTGATTTTTACCGTCCCGGCGGTGGCTGCCAGGTAGCCCGTAATAATGTTCATGGTGGTGGATTTTCCGGCTCCGTTGGGTCCTAAAAAACCGTAGATTTTCCCCGGCTCCACCTGCAGCGACAGGTCATCCACCGCCATGTGGCTGCCGTACCGCTTTACAAGATGCTCGATTTCAATCACGTTTTTTCCTCCTTATTCTGTCACAACCTCATGCACTTCCCCATCAGGTATCAATATATGCAGCAGCCGCAGCAAATCTTGTCTGCTGCGGCAAATTTTTCCCTGATAAGTATTCTTATTTATACTAAACATGAAATGTGTACAAAAACGGATGAAATTGTGATAATTATGTGAAAGATAAGACCGTATCTATTTCTAAGGGTTTCTCACCCATCAATTCCACGCTCCGGTCATCCGGCTGGGAAAAGCCCACATAAAACCGGAACTGTTTTCCCTCCACCAGGCGTTTTCCTTCCTGGTCAGTCACGGCAAATGCACTCTCCGGAAGTACCACCTGAATCTCCTTTTCCTCTCCTGCTAAAAGAGACACCCTTTCAAATGCACAGAGGGAGGGATTGGGCGTATCGTCAGGGGAATCCGTTTTCTTTACATAAATTTCCAACACCCCTTCTATGTCGGCATTTCCCTCGTTTTTAATATCTGCACAGATACAGTATTTCTCCGAACCCTCCGGATTTTCCACCACCTCTGCGGAAAGCACCTTTGCCTTGCCGTAGGTCAGTCCGAAACCGAAGGGATACTGTGCTTTTCCCTCCAGATAGCGGTAGGTTCTTCCCTTCATGGAATAGTCCGTAAATTCCGGAAGTTCCTCTAAATTTTCATAGAACGTCACCGGAAGTTTTCCTGAGGGGGAGAGTTCTCCGAACAATATCTTCGCAGCGGCGTTTCCGCCCTGTGCACCGGGATACCATAACTGCAAAATAGCGTCGAAATGCTCTGCGGCATAGCTTAAATCCAAATCACTCCCCGCCATCATACAGAGCACCACAGGCGTTCCCGTCTCCGCCACCGCCTCCATCAAAAGCCGCTGGGGCTCCGGCAGCAGCAGGTCAGTTTTATCCCCGGAGGCATAACTGTTTCCGGTATCTCCTTCTTCTCCTTCTAACGTCTCGTCTAACCCAAGGCATAACAGCACCACATCACTGTGTTCCGCCACAATCTGCGCTTCCGCCAGGCGGTCATTCCGCATGGCAATAGATTCCGTGCGGTCTTTCAACAAATCACAGCCAATGGAGGTAAGTACCCGCACCTCATCTCCTAAATAGCGGATAACGCCCTCCTGCACCGTCACATATTCCGACGATGTTCCATGATAATTTCCGATTAAGGCAGCCCGGCTGTCGGCATTGGGTCCGATGATTCCTAAAGTCTTTATCTTCTCTTTTTTCAGCGGGAGAATCCCGTTGTTTTTCAACAGAACAAAGCTTTCTGCCGCCGCCTTTTCCGAGAGGGCAAGGTGTTCTCTGCACTCTACCTTCTCATAAGGAATGGCATCATACTCACTGCCGTCAAAAAGCCCTAAGAGATACCGGGTGGTATAAAGCCGCACTGCCGCCTCTGTTATGGTCTCCTCCGTTACCAGTCCCTCTTCATAAGCACTTAAAATATGCAGGTACGTGACGCCGCAGTTTAAGTCGCAGCCCGCATTGATTGCCATGGCAGCCGACTCCTTCGGCGTAGAAGTTACCATATGATGTTCATGGAAATCCCGGATTGCCCAGCAGTCCGATACCACATGACCCTGAAAGCCCCACTCCTCCCTTAAAATATCTTTAAGAAGGGTTTTACTTCCGCAGCAGGGCTCCCCGTTGGTGCGGTTATAAGCTCCCATCACAGACTCCACTTCCGCCTCTGTTACAAGCGCCTCAAATGCCGGAAGATAGGTTTCCCTCAAATCCTTTTGCGTCACCACGGCATCAAACTCATGACGCAGCGCCTCCGGTCCGGAATGTACCGCAAAATGCTTCGCACACGCCGCCGCTTTCATGGTGTCTCCCTCTCCCTGCAGCCCCTTCACATAAGAAACTCCAAGACGCCCGGTCAGATACGGGTCCTCCCCGTAGGTCTCATGACCTCTGCCCCACCTTGGGTCACGGAAAATATTGACATTGGGCGCCCAGAAGGTCAGTCCTTTGTAAATATCCCTGTCATTCTTCGCCGCATATTCGTTATACTTTGCCCTGCCCTCCGTGGAAACCACATCTCCCACTTCTCTTACCAATTCTATGTCAAAGGTAGCTGCCAGTCCGATGGCCTGGGGAAATACCGTCGCCTGTCCTGCCCTTGCCACACCGTGCAGCGCCTCGTTCCACCAGTTGTATGCCGGAATCCCCAGCCTTTTGATGGGCGGTGCATCGTATCTCAACTGGCTTGCCCGCTCCTCCAATGTCATTTTTCCCACCAGTTCTTCCGCTTTCCGTCTTGCTTCTTCCCTGTTCATCCTTCCCTCTCCTTATTTTCTTCTTATTCTAATCTCCGTTCCCATTCCCTCTGCATTTGCTTTGCAGTTATCTGCCTTCCCCGCTCTCATCCGCCGCCTGTAATCTCCGCTCCAATTCCCGCTGCATTTCCTCAAAGAAAATCTCCGGCTGGCAGGCATTATAGTTTTCCATGTATGTCTGCCACCTCTCCTCGAAGTCTTCCGTCATTACCACCTGGGGCAGATATTCATGCTTTACCTCCTCCATTTTCTTCCAGACGCTCCCTGCCGGAGTCTCTGTCGTAAGCACCTCCGAATAGGAATACATGGGATACCACGCCCCCGGTTTCTCATTGGTGCCCAGCATATCCACATAATTTTTGCATCCGTAAGCCGTCAGGCACTCCCTCACATCCTCCGGCAGTGCACAGAAAAATTCTTCCGGCTGATACTCCGGGGAAAAGGCGTTGATGCCATCCCCGCAGATTCCTTCAAACCGCGGAAAGTAGGAGTAATAACAAAAATGGGCTGCCCGGTACTCCGCATTTCCCGTATTTTCCCGCTGCTCTTTCGTACAGTAATAGACGCCGTTTTCGTCCACCTCATAATCCACTCCCTCAATGCCCCAGAAACGCAGCTTTGCCACCTCCTCGTCAAGAAGGTCATTGATAAACTGAAATGCGCCCTCCACGTCATCGCATCCCACGGTAACGGAAATCCCGCTTGCCACACTGATTTCATTCCCCCGCTTAATATGCCACTGGTTTTTTATCCCCTCTTCCATGGTAATGGGCAGGGGGACATATCCGCAGCCCATAGCTGTCATCCGCTCTAAGGAGGCATCCACATCATAGAAAAACTGCCACCACTGGTCCACCATGCCAAGGACTCTGCCGGAGGCTAATTTCTCAAGATATTCCCGGTAAGTCTGGGTAAAGGATTCCGGGTCCACCATGCCCTTTTGATATTCCTGATTGAGAATCTGGAAATATTTTTTCGCCGTGGGAGTCACATTGTAATCCTGCACCGTTTTGGTCACCGGGTCCACCACACAGCTTCCGTCATTGGGATAACCGTCTAAAAACTGCGGCGGATTCTCCAGGCAAAAATAGCGCCAGTCATCACACAGAAGTGTAAAAGGGATATTACTTTCCCCTGTCTCCATACAGGGATTCGCCGCCATATAATCCTCTATCAGTGCGAAATATTCTTCCACGGTCTGTATCTTCGGATACCCCGCCCATTTTAACACCCTAGTCTGTATCCAGAAAGCCTCTCCCTCATGTACAAGCTCCGGCGCCTCTCCCCGCACCACGCCAAACTGCGGCATCCAGTAAATATGTCCGTCCGGCTGCCGCAATTTATCCCACTCTTCTTCTGTCATATAATTTCGGATATTCGGATAATCCTCCCAGTACGCATCAATGGGAATGAGTGCCTCCGCCTCATAGAGCATTGCATTTCCAATCATAAAATCCGGATATTCACCGCTTGCAATATAGGAAGCCGTTGCCTCATCCGCCGTCTGTCCCGTCAGCCAGATTTCCCGGCACTTTGCCCCGGTCAGCTTTGCAATCTCATTTTGTATCACATTCTCCTCATCACATACCGTACCCGGCACCGAAAAAAATGCCGTATATTCCCTGATTTTTTCTTCTTTTCCGTTTTCCTGCCAGATGACAGCGCAAAGAACTGCGGCTGCGAAAAATAATACTCCGGCATGTTTTAATTCTTTTCTCATGGCTGCACCTCTTTCTTCTCTCATTATATCGGGTGCAGCCGCCTACAGCAACCTCTTTCCGAAACTATATCCCCTCGCAGGAAAAATGCAGAAAATCTGCAAAATGGCTGCTTTCCTTTCCGTTTGCGGAAACATACATGCCCAGCGTACAGCCGGTAAATCCTCCGGTTGCCTCCGTACTAAAGACCCTCATATCAACGCTCTGCGCAACGGTGTATATCTCCTGCTCCTCCACCTTTAAATACCAGTCCGTCTCCTGCCCGCGGCTTATCATAACAAGTTCTGTTCTTCCCTCCGCAATCCTCTGCTCCGCAACAACCTCTGTTTTTCCCTTCTGGCAGGAAATCAGAGAAATCCACGGCTTTTCCTCCCGGTAGTTTTTCACCAGACGAAGATGGTTTTCCTCGTTGCACATGACCGCAATTCCGGCTTCCTCCGCTTCCTCTCCGCCAAAAAATTCCATCAGTGCCGACAGACGAAATTCATATCCCTGCTGCCTGATGCAGAGATAGGAAGAACTTTCCCTGTCCGCAAGCGTCTCTTTCCCCGCATAAATTCGGAGACTTCCCTCCCGCTCCGTCAGCGTATATGGCTCCGTTTTGGGATTGCGGAGCATCATAAAGCAATGGGGCAGCTTTTTCCTGTAGAAATGCCAGCTCTGCTCCGGAGAAATCTGCCGCTCCGGCTCTCCGGGCAGCTCCACAACATCTTCCAGCCTGCCAAGCCCCGGATTAATCACCGGCCAGTCTTCTTCCCAGGACACCTTTGCCAGATAGGTGTCTCTGCCTGTGTTTCCATACCCTTCCCATCTTCTCGCCGCTATCATCACAATGTACCAGTTTCCATGACCGTCCTCCACCAAATCGCCATGACCTGCCGCCACCACAGGATACGCCGCGCCGAGATTGCGGTGGGTAAAAATGGGATTTCTTTTGCAGCCCTCATAGGGTCCCCAAAGCTCCCTGCTTCTGGCTGCGGAAATGGCATGTTCCATGGCAGTTCCGCCCTCGGCGTGTATCAGATAATACCAGCCGTCTTTTTTGTAAAGATGGGGACCTTCCGGCCAGATGGCATGGTGTACGGCGCCCTTCCAGATTTTTTTGCTCTCTCCCGTCAGCTGCATTTTTTCCAAATCCAGCTCCTGCACCCAGATTTCCCAGTCTCCGTTGTAGCGGACGCCGGATTGGTTGGGCCGCGTCCCCACATAATAGCATTTGCCGTCCTCATCAAAGAAAAGGCTGGGGTCGATGCCCTGTGCCGCCTCTCCCAGATAATAGGGCTCTGACCAGGGGCCCTGGGGCTGTTCTGCCGTCACCAGAAAATTTCCCCCGCCGGAGATATTTGTAGTAATCATATAAAAAGTTCCGTCATGGTAACGCAGCGTGGGGGCATAAATCCCGTCCGAATGACCGCAGCCCGCAAGAGGAAGCTGCGATTCCCGCTCCAGTACATTTCCAATCTGCTCCCAGTGGGCAAGGTCCCGGCTGTGGTAGATGGGAACTCCCGGAAAATAGGCGAAACTGGAATTTACAATATAGTAGTCCTCCCCCACCCTGCAGATGGATGGGTCCGGGGAAAATCCCGGAAGAATCGGATTTTTTGCAATATACATCTCGTGTGTCCTCCCTTTTATTTATAAATCCGGTAATTTCCGCTCAGCGCTAAAAATGCAAAAAAATACAGGCAGTTATCGTAGTATCTCCGTTTTCCGGTGCGCAGAGGCGTATTCCAGAAACGCCGGATACACTCTTTCGCATTTTGGCTCTCGGATATCAGACCTGCCTGCGCATTTGTGGCAATGATTGCCACCGGATGCAGCGCCTTTTCCGGAAGCACCGTTCCGTCCACAGTAAAAACGCCGTCCCTGTCTTCTTCCTCTAAGGTTTCACAGAAAAAGCCCAGCAGCCGCTCCGCCTCTGCCACTGCCCAGTCATCTGCTGCAAACCATTCATAGTCTAAGGCAATGTTGGCAATGGTCCGGTAGGCATCACTGTAATACCAGTCGTGCCTGCCGCCCCAGATTTCTTCCCCTCCCACGTAAGGGGTACCGTCAAAATGAGCATACTCTGCCATCAGCCCGGTCACCGGATGACATGCTTTTTTCAGATACGCACGGCTCGCCTCCGCCGCCTCTGCAAAGAACGCTCTGTCCTCCTCCCACGCCCACTTTGCAAACAGTTCATAGAAATGGGGCAAATGGTAAGAGGGGTCTGTAAAATCCACCTCCGTCACAAACCGGATGAGCTTATTTTCCCCGTCCCACATGGCACGGCCCGCCGTTCCCTTTTCCCCTTTATGAATGCAGGTGTGCAGCAACTCCTTTGCCTCTCGCTCATAATCAAAGATCCCTGCTCCGTTTCCCCAGCGGTGGGCGGCAAAAAACAGCGCCATGGCAAAAAATTCTTCTCCGTCCGGGGCGGCGCCATAGGCATTTTTCCTGCCGTCCGTCTGACAGGACCAGGCAAAATACCCGGCGTTCTCCCCCTCTTCCAGATACATGTAGGTTTTCGCCCATTTCCAGAGACGGTCAAATTCTTCTTTCCGGTTCATCTGGACGCACATCATCATGCCGTAGGACATGCCCTCGGTGCGTACATCATGATTTCCGGTATCTTCCATATACCCCATGTCCTCTCCCGCCGGATGATAGAGACGCTCCTCTTCGTTTCCGTAAAACAAAGTCTCAAAAATTTCTTCTTTCCGCTTTTCAATTTCTTCGGAAGAATACCCCAATGCGGCAAAGGCATTGCGGTAGCTTCCGATATCAAATGCTCCCTGTCTCACTCTTTTACTCCTCCTATGGTAAGTCCTGTCACAAAGTATCTCTGCAAGAAAGGATAAAGACAGATAATCGGCAGCATGGTAAGTATGGTTGCCGCCGCCCGCACAGAAGTAGGCGTTACTGCTCCCGCGGCATTTTTCATTGCCTCCACGGAATTGCCCTGATTGGTAACGGAGGACAATAGTTTCATCAGCTCGTACTGTAAGGTGGTCAGGTTTGCACTCATACGGTTATAGAGCATGGCATCAAACCAGGAGTTCCACTGTCCCACCGCCACAAAAAGCGCTACCGTGGCATAAACCGGTTTACACAGCGGGGAAATGATTTTCCAGAATACCGTCATATAACCTGCCCCGTCTAACTGGGCGGATTCCTCTAAACTGTCCGGAATCCCATTCATATAGGTTCTGATCACTAACATGTTAAATGCACTTATCATTCCGGGGATTACATAAACCCAGAAACTGTTGGTCAGTCCCAGCCCCTTATATACCAAAAAGGTAGGTATCATACCGCCGTTTACATACATGGTAATGACCCAGAATAAGGAGAGCTGCTTTTTAAACAGGAAACGCTTTCTGCTGACAATAAATGCCAAAATCGCATTTGCCACCAGAGCAAGCAGCGTTCCGATGATGGTTCGTGCCACTGTAATATAAGCTCCGGTTATCAGGTTTTGTTTCTGTAATACCGTGATATAATTTTTCAGGGTAAATTTTCTCGGTATCAGATAAATACCGCCCCTCAACGCATCTGTTCCGTCATTAAAGGATATTGCCAGCGTGTTTAACACAGGGTAC
>JAGAIK010000633.1 GCA_017626625.1 Roseburia sp. | reverse complement strand
CGAGGGGAATGTAAAGCCGGTCAATCAGGACGCACTGCTGATAAAGTCTGCGCAGGCAGGGGACAAAAAGATTTTGCTACTGGGTATCTGCGACGGCATGGGAGGGCTTTCCATGGGGGAGCGGGCAAGTGCCCATGTGATATACCGTTTGGCAGAGTGGTTTGAAACGGGGCTGCCGGAGCTGTTGGAGGCGGAGAACCAGGCGGAGACGCTCCGGGAACAATGGGTAGAGCTGTTGGAGACGGCGAATGTCAGGCTGGCAGAGTTTGGCGCCGCAAGGGGGATTCATCTTGGAACTACCTGCACGGCAATGCTGCTGATAGGGGATACGTATCATATCATCCATGTAGGGGACAGCCGGGTATATGAAATTACGGAGGAACTGCGGCAGCTTACAAATGACCAGACGGTGTTAGCCAGAGAGATTGCCATGGGGCGGGTAAAACCGGAACTGGCGGAGGAGGATGCCAGAGGCAGTGTGCTGCTGCAGTGTGTGGGGGCTTCCAAAGAGATAGCGCCCCAGTTTTTCAGCGGAACGGTACGGGAAAATGCGGTGTATATGCTTTGCAGCGACGGCTTCCGCCATAAGATATCGCCCCGGGAGCTTTTGCAGGGGTTTGCGCCGGAGGAAATGACGGAGGAGCGGAAAATAGAGCGGCAGTGCAAGTATTTTGTGGAGCTGAATAAAGCCAGAAATGAGCGGGATAACATCACGGTGATAGCGGCAAAGGTTTCAGCGTGAAGCGTGGGAAGAAGAAAAGATGTTAGAAAACGGAACAATTATAGACGGAAAATATAAAATTTTAAATAAAATCGGACAGGGAGGAATGAGCGTTGTTTATCTGGCAATGAATGAGAAAGCCAATAAGCAGTGGGCAATCAAAGAGGTCCGCAAGGACGTGACGGAGAATTTTGAGGTCATTAAGCAGGGGCTGATTACGGAGACGGATTTGCTGAAAAATTTAAACCACCCCAACCTGCCCAGTATCGTGGACGTGATTGATACGGAGGATACCTTTTTAATTGTCATGGACTACATTGAGGGGAATCCTTTAAGCGTCCTGTTAGAGGAAAACGGCGCCCAGCCCCAGGATGTGGTGGTGGACATTGCGCTGCAGCTCTGTGATGTGCTCTCTTATCTGCATACCAGGGAGAAGCCCATTATTTACCGGGATATGAAGCCTGCCAACGTGATGTTAAAGCCAAACGGCGAGGTGGTGCTGATTGATTTTGGGATTGCCAGGGAGTATAAAAGGCAGAATATCGCAGATACGGTCTGCTTGGGGACACAGGGGTATGCGGCGCCGGAGCAGTTTGGCGGACAGGGGCAGACGGATGCGAGAACGGATATTTACTGCCTTGGGGCAACTCTTTACCATCTGCTGACGGGACACAATCCCAGCGAGCAGCCCTATGAGATGTACCCCATTCGCTATTGGAATGAAAATTTTTCTTCGGGTCTGGAAGAAATTATTCTGACCTGCACCCAGAAAAATCCCATGGACAGGTACCAGAACTGTGAGGAACTGCGGTATGCGTTAGAGCATTATAGGGAGTTAGATGACGCCTACCGGAAACGGGAACGGAGACAACTGCGGACTTTTGCGGCAATCTTTGGAACGGCAGTGGTGTGTTTTGCGGCAGCCCTTGGTTTTCATGCGGCGGGGAACTCTTTAAAAAATGATAATTATGAAACCTATCTTTCCGAGGCGCTTGCCACCGCAACGGCAGAGAGCGCCATTTCCTATTACAGGGAGGCAATCTGCTTAGAACCGGCGAAAGCGGAGGCGTATGGGGCTTTGTTGGATAAAATGTTGGAGGACGATAATTTTACGGAGGAGGAATCCTATACCCTGCGGGAAATTTTGCAGTATAAGGCGGACAATGGCGGTAGCTGCGAGGAAAAGCTGGCGGGAAATACGGCTGCTTACGAGGATTTTTCCTATCAACTGGGGCTGG
>JAGAIK010000632.1 GCA_017626625.1 Roseburia sp. | reverse complement strand
TACCCGCTATGCCAGCCCTGAAATGCAGTTTGTGTTCTCCGAGGACAACAAGTTCCGCACATGGCGCAGACTGTGGATTGCGCTGGCCCGCGCCGAGCAAAAGCAGGGGCTTCCCATCACGGATGAACAGATTGCCGAACTGGAAGCCCATAAGGACGATATCAACTACGAGGATGCTCAGCGCCGCGAGCGCGAATGCCGCCATGATGTGATGAGCCATGTGTATGCTTACGGACAGCAGTGTCCGAAGGCGGCAGGCATTATCCACCTTGGGGCAACCTCCTGCTATGTGGGGGATAATACAGATATTATCGTTATGCGGGAGGCATTAAAGCTGGTACGCACCAAATTAGTCAATGTCATTGCGGAGCTGGCAAAATTTGCAGATACTTATAAAAATCTGCCGACCCTGGCATTTACCCATTTCCAGCCGGCACAGCCCACCACCGTCGGTAAGAGGGCAACCCTCTGGGCACAGGAATTTATCATGGATTTAGAGGATTTGGACTATGTAATGGGCAGCCTGAAATTATTAGGCTCTAAGGGAACCACAGGAACCCAGGCGAGCTTTTTAGAGCTGTTTAACGGCGACCAGGAAACCATTGATAAGATTGACCCGATGATTGCAGAGAAAATGGGCTTTGAGCAGTGTTACGCCGTTTCCGGCCAGACTTATTCCAGAAAAGTGGATACGAGAGTTGCCAACATTTTAGCGGGCATTGCAGCCAGCGCCCACAAGATGTCCAACGATATCCGTTTGCTACAGCATTTAAAAGAGGTGGAAGAGCCCTTTGAGAAAAATCAGATTGGTTCCTCTGCCATGGCATATAAGAGAAATCCAATGCGTTCCGAGCGTATTGCGTCCTTATCCCGTTACGTGATGATTGACGCCTTAAATCCGGCGATTACCTCTGCTACCCAGTGGTTTGAGAGAACCTTAGACGACTCAGCAAATAAGAGACTTTCCATTCCGGAAGGATTTCTTGCCATTGACGGTATCTTAGACCTCTGCTTAAACGTGGTAGACGGTCTTGTGGTATATGATAAGGTTATCACAAAACATATGATGGCGGAGCTTCCTTTTATGGCGACAGAAAATATCATGATGGATGCGGTAAAGAACGGCGGAAACCGCCAGGAGCTGCATGAGAAAATCCGTACCCTGTCCATGCAGGCAGGAAAAACCGTAAAGGAAGAGGGAAAAGACAATAATCTGTTAGAGCTGATTGCGGCAGATGAGGAATTTAACCTTACCTTAGAGGAATTACAGGCAACCATGGATCCTTCGAAGTATGTGGGACGTGCACCGGTTCAGGTGGATAAGTTCTTAGCGGAGGTAGTAAATCCGATTTTGGAGGCAAATAAGGATATCCTGGGTGTGAAAGCGGAAATTAATGTATAATAAACCAGAGAATATAGCCGGATGTTAGGATTTTTTTCTGGGATATCCGGCAGGATATATTTCCACAAGAAAAACCGGAAAGATTTTCCATTCTGTATTGAGGCAGAGCGGAAATCTTTCCGGTTTTATTTTATAGAGTGGAAGCGGGCTTGCTCGCTTTGTGTCCAAGGTGCGCTTGCTCAATTCGTGTCCAAGGCGGGCTTGCTCGCTTTGTGTCTGAGGCGGGGCTTAGCGGTAATCTCCCATATAAAACAGCGCCACTGTACCGGGACCGGAATGGGCGCCGATGGTGGGACCGATATAGTCAATGACAAAGCTTTCAAGCCCTAACCGCTCTTTAATCAAGTCTGCCACAAACCGCGCGTCCTGTTCACAGTCGCCATGGCTGATAAATACCACGTCATTTTTGTCTTTCCAGGAACCAATCTGTTTTTCCATACAGTCCACAAGACCGATTAAGGATTTCTTCCGTCCCCGGACTTTGCTCAGCATAACCAGATGTCCCTCGTCGTCTACGTGCAGCACAGGCTTTAAATTAATCATATTACCTAAAACGGCAGCCGTTTTTGACAGACGCCCGCCCCGGTGGAGATGAAAGAGGTCGTCCACGGTGAAATTGTGGACTAAATGCAGCTTGTTTTCCTCTAACCAGGAAACAATCTCATCCAAAGATTTTCCCTCCTCCTTCATGGTGACTGCCTTGTGGACGAAAAGCCCCTCCCCTAAGGTGGCGGCTAAGGAATCAACGATAACCACACGGCGTCCCGGGTATTTTTCTTCCATTTCGGCTGCGGCGAGATGGCAGTTGCTGCAGCTTCCGCTCATACCGGAGGAAAAGGCAATGTGGAGAATATCCACGTCCTGCTCCTTTAAAATATCGTCAAATAAGGCGGCTGCCTCCTGGGGATTTACCTGGGAAGTGGTGGGCAGGGAGCCACCCCGCATTTTATCGTAAAATTCCTTGACGGGCATAGGATTTTCCCAGGTATAGGTAGTGCCGTCAATGGTATAGGGCAGTGACATAATGCGAAGCTGATGTTTTTCCACGTATTCCGGGGATAAATCAGCGGTAGAATCAGTGGTGATAATAAAGTTACGCATAAATCCTCCTAATTTTAAAAATCCATTTCAATAGAAAATTTTATTGGAACAAATTCATTATATATGATGTAGGGAAAAAAGAAAAGAAAAAAGAGATGTACAGTATGGAAATTAATGACACCCATTAGAAAATTGATTTCCGTGACCCAGAGCCGAAGCTGGTTGAATTTCCTGTTAGACTATGGTAGAATTTGAAACATGGAACCCACGACAGGGGGTGGTAGCCTCCCGAACCAATGAACCGGCTTGCCGGAGTACATAGGAAGGGAGGTGGTGCCAGTGACAGTCTATGAAATCATTATGGTTTTCCTGGGGATAATCGGCTTGCTGATTTCCTCATGCGGTCTGCTCATAGCATTGCTTACCTTTCTCGATAAGAGAAATAAGCGAAAATAAAAATGCCCGCCCTGTTGCAACCAGGACGGGCGATGCCTGCATAGGCACATAACACCCAAATCGGGAAGCTCCACCTTTTGGAGTGGGGTTCCATTGAGGGGCACCTGTTACCAGCAGGTGTCCTTCTTTATCTTTAATATACCACAGCAAACAGACTATTTCAACTTTATTTTCTCCTTTGCAAATGAGATTATCCTGGAAAAGTTTAAAAATGGGTATTTACAAGATTAGGAAAATGATGTATTATACTAATATCTTTTTTCAAATTTGTGAACCAGACAGAAAGCTTTGATTTGTTGTAGGAAACAGAGTTTCGGTTTGGTGCATTTAGGGACAGAACGTTCCTGGCAATTCTATGATTCAAAATAATCACCAGAACAAAACAGAATAAGAAACCAAAGGTCTTTTTGGCGTGCGCAAAACCGGACTCTGCTAAGAGAAGGAGGCGGTATGTCTATAAAAATTGCATTTTGCGGGGAAACGGAAGGAAACACCGCAAATATGTTTTCCCTGGCATGGATGGCGGCGCTGCAAAAGCCTGCGTGGGCGGTGCTTGTGGAGCGGCGGGAGAAACGCTACATTCTTTGGAAAGGCGTTTCAAAACAACAGCTCTTATTTCTTGACTGCGGAGAGGGAAAGACCAGACGGGCAAAAAAATATTGGAAAGAGGCGGATATCCGGGTGCTTTACATTAACCCGGAACAGAAGAATTTAGAGCAGTATCTTCTCTGTAAGACGCCGGGAGAGGAGAGCCCTCTTTTTCTGGTGGGAAATTACCACGGGGAAAAGAAGGAGATAAAATCCTGCCTGAAAAATTTTTACCGGATTGAAGAAGAAAATGTGGGCTGGCTTCCCTATAACAATGAATATGCCTATGCCTTTGAACGGGGAAAGGCGGCGCAGTTTATAAGAAGGTATTACCGGGGAGAGCGGACAGAACATGACCGCAGATTTTTCGAAGAACTAGAGCACAGCTTTTTTCTGCTTCAGAAAAAGCTGGAAACAATAGAAAATGATCAGAAGATAGGAGGGAATCATTTATGGAACAGGTAATGAAACATTATGGAAATGCGATTCTTGCAGTGATTGTACTGTTGGCATTAGGGGCAATTATTGTGGCGGCATTGTCTTCAGACGGATATGTTGCAGGAGAGTTTAAAAGCGCACTGACGGGATTTTTCGGAAGTATGAACAGCATAGGCGGCGCGTCACCGACACCGTAACATAAGCAGTAAAACGCCTACAGGGAGAAAACCTGTGAAGCGTACCGGAAATAATTTTAAAATGGGATGGCAGAAATCTGCCGTCCCGTCAGGAGGGAAAATGGAAGATTTGATGTTTACGCCAGGCGAAGAGCAGTTTGGTGTTTTCTGGAAATATTTGCAGATACCGGAAGTGACAGATGTGGATTACAACGGAAAGGAACTGTGGATTACCCATCTGAAAAAAGGGAGATACCGGGTGGAGGAGGAAGTAACGGAGAACTTTCTCTCTGCCTTTACCCATAACATTTCGAATTGTATCAATAAGCAGTTTAACAATGCCAATAAGATTTTAGAGGCGGATACCAAGGAGCTGCGCATCAGCATTCTTCACGATTCGGTGGCGATGACGGGGATTTCTGTCTGCATCAGGAAGTCTCCGGCGATTGTCCGCAATACCATAGACAGCATGATTACTGACGGTTTCTGCCCGGAAAAGGTGCTTTGCCTGCTGGTG
>JAGAIK010000631.1 GCA_017626625.1 Roseburia sp. | reverse complement strand
GACGGAGTTTGATTTAGAGAGCAAAAAGCTGGAGATAGAAAAATATGAGCAGCAGATTTCCGAATCTGCGGTGGTCAGCAAACAGAGCGGCGTGGTGAAGGAAATCAATGAGAACGGCACGGACAGCAACGGAAATACTGCCGCTTTTATGACGATTCTGCAGGAAGGGGAGTACAGGGTCAAGGGCTCTGTGGACGAGCAGAATGTGTGGATGATATCGGAGGGGACACCGGTAATTATCCGCTCGAGAGTGGACGACAGTCAGACCTGGAACGGGAAACTGTCAAAACTGGATACCGACAATGTGCAGAAGGAAGAGAATGATTACTATAGTTCAGACAGCGGAGACAGCGCCACGAAATATCCATTCTATGTGGAACTGGATTCTGCGGAGGGACTTCTGTTAGGACAGCATGTTTACATAGAGATGGACGAGGGACAGGAGGAAACGAAGGAAGGACTCTGGCTTTACAGCAGTTATATCGTGCAGGACGATACCGGCGCTTATGTGTGGGCGGCAAATGACAGGAACCGTCTGGAAAAACGTTATGTGGAGTTAGGCGAGCTGGACGAGGATTTGGGAGAATATGAGATTCTCTCCGGCATTACGGAGGATGATTACATTACATGGCCGATGGCGGGGCTGTATGAGGGTGTCACCACAGTGACGGACGTGGAGGAAGTGGATTATTCTTCTCCGCTTTACAATCAGGATTCCACAGAACTGGGAGAAGACTGGGAAGATTTTGAAGGCTATGAAGATATGGAAAGCTTCTACGGAACAGAGAGCCTCTATGATACGGAAATGTACGAGGACTACGATTATTATGATACGGAGCTGCCGGAGGAAGATTTGTCCCTGAACAGAGCCCAGCGAGATGCGGAGAGAGATTTATTGAATGAAATCGAAGCGGGTCAGTAGGAGGGATGGCAATGATACTGAACATTCAGAATATATATAAAGATTATCAGCAGGAAAAGCTGGTGGTTCCGGTATTAAAAGATGTCTGCCTTACCGTGGAAGAGGGCGAATATGTGGCAATCATGGGTCCCTCCGGTTCGGGAAAAACGACCCTGATGAATATCATCGGCTGCCTGGATAAGCCCACCAGCGGCACCTACGAGTTAGCGGGGGAGGATGTGCTGAAATTAAAGGACAGGGAACTGTCGGACTTGCGTTTAAGAAGCATTGGCTTTGTGTTCCAGAGCTTTCATTTGATGCCCCGGGAGACTGCGGTGGAAAATGTTTCTCTGCCCTTAAGCTATGCGGGAGTGAAGAAAAAGGAGCGGAAAGAGCGTGCCATAAGCGCCTTGGAGAGAGTGGGACTGGGGGACCGTGTGAATTTCAAGCCCACCCAGCTCTCCGGCGGTCAGAAACAGAGGGTGGCAATCGCGAGGGCTATGGTAAATAACCCGAAGATTCTGCTGGCGGATGAGCCTACCGGTGCATTGGACTCAAAATCAGGTGAGCAGATAATGGAGCTGTTTAAGAGCCTGAATGACGAGGGCGTGACGGTGGTGATGATTACCCACGACCCGAAGATTGCGGCAAACGCCAAGCGGGTGGTACGAATCATCGACGGTGTGATTTTTGAGGGAGACGGAGAGGAGGCGTCATCGTGAAGGGAAAGAAAGTAATTGCGGCGGTTGCCGCCCTTGCCATTGCAGGAGGTGCCGTTTACGGCGGCATATACGCATATCAGGTTTACCAGAGCGACAGCCTGGTGGCGGAGGTGCAGCCTGTTTCCAACATTAACTATGGGTACTGGGGCGACCAGGAGACCAGCTACGGTATGGTGACCAATGATTCTTCTCAGGAAATCTACCTGGAGAATGATTCTAAGGTGGAAGAGGTGTATGTGGAGCAGGGAGATGAAGTCAAGGCAGGCGATGCGCTGATTAAATATGATACCTCGGAGATTGAGATTGAAATAAAACGTAAGGAGTTAGACATCAGTACCACAAGTAATTCCATTGCCAAGGCACAGCGGGCATTAGAGGTGCTGAAACAGACCAAACCGGTGGACAAGACCAGACCGAAGGTGGATACGTCAAAATACAACACGGAAACAAAACAGGAAGAAAATACGGAGCTTTCCCTGCCGGAGACAGACGAAAAGGACAGCCGGATTTACAATTATGTGACTGCTTCTTCCGTGCCATATAATGCAAAGGAAGCAGACGGTTCGGAGGAGAATCCCTATATCTATTATGTCAATAAAGGGGCTTACGCCTACGGAAGCTTTTTTAACTCCATCCGCCCTGCGAAAAGCGGAGCGGAAGGGAAACATGTGGTCTTTATTATATGCAAAAAGGACAGTGACGGAAAGATATTGATGGAGAGTTCCGCAGTGGAAGAGACGGTGGAAACCACAGAGACAACGGAAACTTCGGAAGAAACGGAAAAAACAATTTATGAGACGTTAGTTCCGGTGCCGGATGACAGCGTTTCCCCGAATACGAAAACCTTCGACGGAAACTCGTTGACCGCATATGACAGTGACAGAATGTGGTACATTTTCAGCGGGGAAGAGGTAGAGACGGATTCCGACTGGCAGGATTTGTTGGACAGTATCGAGGAAGAGCAGGACTGGGAAGAGCCGGAGGGTTATTCTGAGACCGAGCTGGCAGACGCCATCGAGGAAAAGGAGCAGGAGATAAAGAAATTAGACCTGCAGCGCAGAAAAGAGGAGCTGGAGTTGGAAGTATTGGAAAATACCGCATCTGACGGTGTGGTGTATGCCAAGATAGACGGGACGGTAAAATCTGTCAGGGAAATATCGGACAGCAGTTCGGAGGAAGAGGACGATAGCAGCGGAGCGTTTATGGTAGTGACGGGCTCGGATGGGCTCTATGTCAGCGGTACGATAAGTGAACTGCTGTTAGACGAGGTGAAACCGGGAACGGTGGTAACGGCAAATTCCTGGGAAACCGGAAATACGTTCCAGGCGACCATTACCGAGATTTCCGATTATCCCGTCAGTGGAAATTCCATGGGAGACGGAAATCCCAATGTGTCTTATTATGAGTACACAGCCTATATTGAGGACAGTTCTTCCCTGAAAAACGGGGAATACGTGGACCTTTCTATCCAGACGAATACCTCCGAGAGCGGCGGGATTTATATTGAGAAAGCCTATGTGCGTCAGGAAAACGGGCAGTCTTATGTCATGATTGCAGATGAAAATGACCGTCTGAAAAAACAGTATGTCGTTACGGGAAAAACCATATACGGTTCCGCCGTGGAGATAAAATCCGGTTTGTCGGAGACGGACAGAATTGCGTTTCCCTACGGGAAAGAGGCAGTAGAGGGCACGTTGGTTTCGGATGAAGAAGATATGTATTACTAGGGAGGAACAATATGTTTGAGAATATAAGATTATCTTTTCAGG
>JAGAIK010000630.1 GCA_017626625.1 Roseburia sp. | reverse complement strand
TGCCGGAGATGGACGGAATTTCCGCTATGGTAAAAATCCGGGAGAAATCCAATGTTCCGGTCATCCTTTTAACGGCAAAGAGTGAGGACACAGACAAAGTATTAGGGCTAACGGTGGGAGCGGACGATTATATCACAAAGCCATTTAACCCGGTGGAGGTGCAGGCACGGGTGAAATCCCAGCTCAGACGCTATATGCAGTTAGGTGGCGGCACAATGAAAAAAGAAAGCTTATGTATCGGCGGCATTGAGTTAGATGACCGTACGAAGGAAGTGACCTTAGATGGGGAAAGTGTCTCTCTGACACGTACAGAGTACGATATCTTAAAGCTTTTGATGGAACATCCGGGAGAGGTCTTTTCCCCGAACCAGATTTATGAGGCGGTCTGGAAAGACAACCCCTATGGAACGGAAAATACCGTTGCGGTACATATCAGGCATCTCCGAGAAAAGGTGGAGTATAACCCTGCAGAGCCACGCTATTTGAAGGTGGTGTGGGGAAGAGGATACAAGATGGAAACATGAAAGAACGCAAAAGCGAAAAAAGTGTACAGAAAGGGGAATTTTATGAAAAAATGGAAGGGTTCTACCGCTGCAAAGATTGCGGCGTGGATTTTATTGACAGTAAGCGCTGTGGTATGTGTGGGCAGTGTGGTGGCGATAATAGGGATGACGGACGGGAATATTTATACGGATTCGGAGGCTGAGGTGAGGGAAGAAGCATTTGCTACCGTGGCTAACCGTTATTCGCTGCTGGCGGCATACAATTACCATAACGGAGCCGATGAGGAGAATGAGAAATTTTTTGCTGACACCAGTTTTCAGTATGGTATTATTGAGGGAGATTCCATCGAAGGGCTTGATTTAAATGCGGATAAGACTTATCTGGAACGGAATTTTTCACAGGAAGTGGCGGAGCAGGAATTGCACGTTTTTTCCATGGAGCTTAATGACAATACCAGTATCAGCTATAAGAACGGATTTCTTTTGGGACATGCTTTTATCAGCAATCATGGGAGTACCTATACATCCCGGTATGTGAATCAAATCTGTTATGATTCCTTCAGCGGGATTTTATATTATAAGACATTAGATGACGAATATTTTCCGGTGCAGTATGTACAGTTTGAGTTAGGAGGAAATACCTATTATTTATATTATGATGTTGCAACCGGACAATACACGCAGCGGGATAAGGCGGAGGCTGGGGAAGATGCCACGGCGATGCAGGAACTTTTAGCGCAGGGAACCTTTAATTTTAATATGTTAGAGGAAGTCGGAATTACCCGGGATAAGATAGGAACATTGCTACTGGACGGCGTCAGGGAAATTCCCATGAAAGAATTGACTTCCATTGATATTGAGGCATCGGGGCTTTCGGAAAATGTGACCCTGGCAGAGGACTATTACCTGGATGAAAATTATACGCTGCAGGTAGATTACAGGGGGGAGAACCAGAAAGAATATACAGTGGTATCTGTGATACCGGAAGAAACGGCGTTAGCGGAAGGAAATCCGGAGGATATGTATGTGCAGGCGGATAAGCTGGTAAGCCTGATGTATCGCTGGCGGTATCCGGTATTTGTTGTCTGTATTCTGACATTGGTGCTGGCTGTGGGCTCCTTTCTCTTTCTGCTCTCTGCGGCAGGACATCGGAAAGGTACGGAGGAAATTGTACTGCTTCCCACCGATTATGTCTGGCTGGATGTTTCTTTTGCAGTTTTTTGTGCGGCGGAGCTTTTCCTTTTGTATGTCATGCAGGACTGCAGCTATGAGCTGCCCGAAAATCCGTTTCTGTTTTTATTCCTGCTGGCGGGGCTGTGCATGGGCTGGCTGCTCCTGTGGTTTCTCTTAAGCTTTGCGGTGCGCTGCAAGAAGGGAAAATGGTGGAGAAACACGTTGATTTACAAAATTGCCGCCCCTATAGGCAGATTTTTACGTATGGTGTGGCACAATATGGATTTTCTGTGGAAATGGATTTTTGTTTTGGCATTTCTGGCATTCTGTGAATTTGTGGGACTGTTGATGTTTCAATATGAGACAGGCTCCCTGCTGTTACTGTGGTTCCTGGAAAAGGCAGTGCTCTACGTACTGATTCTCTGTGGTCTGGTGCAGATGAGAAAGCTAAAAGAGGGCGCAGAGAGAATGGCGGCAGGAGATTTGCTTTATAAGGTGGATACGAACCGCATGGCAAAGGACTTCAAGCGTCATGGGGAAAATTTGAACAGTATCAGCGAGGGAATGTCCCGGGCGGTGGACGAGAGAATGAAGAGCGAGCGGTTTAAGACAGAGCTTATCACCAACGTGTCTCACGATATCAAGACGCCTCTGACCTCCATTATTAATTATGTGGATTTGCTGGAAAAGGAAAAGCTGGAAAATGCCACGGCAGAGGAATATTTAGAGGTGTTAGATCGGCAGTCGGGGCGGTTGAAGAAGCTGATTGAGGACTTAATCGAAGCGTCGAAAGCCTCCACCGGAAATCTGGCGGTGCATTTAGAGCGGTTAGAAGCAGGCGTATTTATGGTGCAGACCGTAGGTGAATTTGAGGAAAAAACCAGGGCGGCGGAACTGGATTTGCAGATTAAAAAACCGGAGCAGCCGGTGTATATCATGGCGGACGGCAGACATTTATGGCGGGTTATTGATAATCTGATGAACAATATCTGCAAATATGCGCAGCCCGGCACGAGAGTATATATTAATATGGAAGAAAAGGGGAACAAAGTAGAGATTACCTTCCGCAATACTTCAAAATATCCGTTAAATATCAGCAGTGACGAACTGATGGAGCGTTTTGTCCGCGGGGACAGCTCCAGAAATACGGAAGGCAGCGGTCTGGGGCTTTCCATAGCCAACAGCTTGATGGAGCTTATGGGCGGAACCTTCCGGCTGCATGTGGACGGGGATTTGTTTAAGGTGGTGCTGGAGTTTGAGGAGGCTTCTGCGTAGATTATGCGCAAAACGTTGCACAGAAAGGAAAGCCTGTGTTGGAAATTTTACGTAACCTTTGAAAAAGGGAAAAAATATGCTATTATCGGAAAAAGCGGAAGCGGGAAAAGCACGCTCTTAAAACTAACTCATGGCGAGCAAGTGATTATGGCGGATTACTCGGAGGTTATAATCACTATGATGATTAAGAAGTACAATTAATTGGACTTGGAATAGCATGGCAGCTTCTTTTATATGATTATATATTATCATATAAGAGGAGCTTTTTGCTTGTGTAGGGGAGTTTGGAAGTGCATTAAGAAATGGCATAAGATGCAGCCTGGCAGGGAATTGAGTGAGGTACAGCAGGATTATCTTGCGGATGTTATTATGACCTGTATTCGGATAGAAATAGAGGGGAAACACAGAGGTGGAGATTCCTGATTGACAAATAAATAGGAGACGGTATAATTAAACTAAATAC
>JAGAIK010000629.1 GCA_017626625.1 Roseburia sp. | reverse complement strand
TGCGTAATTGATACACGCAGACTAACAAGATATTTACGTGATAAAGGTTATGTTAACGGTGCAATTACGGACTCGCTTGATAATGTTGATGAGTTACGTGTTAATATCAAAAATTATACCATTTCGGGTGCAGTACGTGAAATTTCAATAAAAGAACCCATTGAAATGAAAGGTGAAAATGCAAGATACAATATTGTGGCTGTTGATTACGGTTCACCAAGAAAGCAACTCAATGCATTTTTGCTCAATGGTTGTAATGTAACTTTTGTTCCTGCTTTTACAACCGCCGAGGAAATTATGAAAAATGAAAATTCTGTCACGGGAGCTTACCTCAGCGGAAGAATCAGGATACCTGTTCCGGCAGAGAGGAGAAAACCCACCGGATATCTGACGGTAAAGGGGGCAAGGGAGAATAACCTCAAAAATATTGATGTGCAGATTCCCCTTGGCGTTATGACCTGTATTACCGGGGTTTCCGGTTCGGGAAAAAGCTCCCTGACCAATGAGATACTTTATAAGCGTCTTGCCAGGGATTTGAATCGCGCCAGATGTATTCCGGGGGAGCATGACGGGATTTTGGGATTAGAGCAGTTAGACAAGGTGATTGATATCGACCAGTCTCCCATAGGAAGGACGCCCCGTTCCAATCCGGCAACCTATACCGGAGTGTTTGATATGATAAGGGATTTGTTTGCCGCAACGCCGGATGCAAAGGCAAAGGGCTATAAAAAAGGACGTTTCAGTTTTAACGTCAAAGGGGGACGCTGTGAGGCGTGCTCCGGCGACGGTATTTTAAAGATAGAAATGCACTTTTTGCCGGACGTGTATGTACCCTGCGAGGTTTGTGAGGGAAGAAGATATAACAGAGAGACTTTGGAGGTAAAATACAAGGGAAAAAGTATTTATGACGTGCTGGACATGACGGTGGAGGAAGCACTGGATTTCTTTAAGAACGTACCCTCTATCCACCGGAAAATACAGACCCTCTATGATGTGGGACTTTCCTATGTGAAGCTGGGGCAGCCCTCCACGGAGCTTTCCGGGGGCGAGGCACAGCGTATTAAGTTAGCCACAGAGCTTTCAAAGCGCAGCACCGGAAAGACCATCTATATTCTCGACGAGCCCACCACGGGACTTCATTTTGCGGATGTGAATAAGATGATTGAGATTTTAAGGAGACTCTCCGAGGGCGGAAACACCGTGGTTGTCATTGAGCACAACTTAGACGTCATTAAGACGGCGGATTATATCATTGATATGGGACCGGAAGGCGGTGACGGCGGCGGAACAGTGATTGCCAGCGGGACGCCGGAGGAAGTTGCCGAAAATGAAAAATCCTACACCGGGCATTATGTAAAGAAATATCTCGAAAGAGATAAAACCTGAAAACCTGCGTTAAGCGGCGCCGGGAGCAATGAGCGCCGCCTAACGCACAAAAAAAGAGTACCATACCGAAAGGTAAAGTACTCTTTTTTGTACATCGGAGAATGTACTGTTGATGATAAAACGTGGATAAAACAAATATTGACATTGAAAAAATTGGGGAGTACTTCCTGAACTCCCGAAGGAATTCAGGAAGCATGAGTTATGAAAAATTATACTTTTCCATCAGGCGTATGCCCGATTGCTAGTACTCTTAGAATATAAAATATAAATGTGACAGTTTTGTGAAGAGAAAATGAAAAAAATGGGAAATGAGTAAAAAAGTTTGAAGATTTTCTTATTTTTTTTGAAAAAGCGGATTCGGAGTAAAAAAACCTTTGAAAAATCCCATTTTTTGTATATAATGAGACTGTATATGTAAAAATATGATTAAATGCGTTTCTATGTCCATTTGGAGATGGAAAAGTTTGCCAGGGAATTATCCCATAAATACAGGTTACAGAAAATGAAAGGGGCAGGAAGAAAATGATGAGTACAGATATTGGTATCGATTTGGGTACTGCGAGTATATTAGTTTATATTAAAGGAAAAGGTGTTGTTTTAAAGGAGCCGTCTGTGGTGGCTTTTGACCGTGATACAAATAAAATCAAGGCAATCGGGGAAGAAGCAAGATTAATGCTTGGAAGGACGCCGGGCAATATTGTGGCAGTAAGACCTCTCCGCCAGGGTGTTATCTCTGATTACCAGGTAACCGAGAAGATGATAAAATATTTCATCCAGAAAGCATTGGGCAAAAAGACCTTCCGCAAGCCCCGCATCAGCGTCTGCGTTCCCAGCGGCGTTACAGAGGTGGAGAAGAAGGCAGTGGAGGACGCTACCTACCAGGCAGGGGCAAGAGAGGTGGAAATCATCGAGGAGCCCATTGCGGCAGCCATCGGCGCAGGCATTGATATTGCAAGACCCTGCGGAAACATGATTGTGGATATCGGCGGAGGTACGGCGGATATCGCGGTGATTTCCTTAGGAGGCTCTGTGGTCAGCACCTCTATTAAGATTGCAGGAGACGATTTTGACGAAGCCATCGTGCGTTATATGAGAAAGAAACACAATCTTCTGATTGGTGAGAGAACGGCAGAGGATATCAAGATTAAGATAGGAAGCTGTTTCCCGTTAGCACAGGCGGAGACCATGGACGTCCGGGGACGTAACCTTGTGACAGGTCTTCCGAAAACAGTGACGGTTTCCTCCGAGGAGACAGAAGAGGCACTGCGGGAGCCGACCCTGCAGATTGTGGAGGCAGTCCACTCTGTATTGGAGAAAACCCCGCCGGAGTTAGCGGCAGACGTGGCGGACAGAGGGATTGTCCTCACCGGAGGCGGTGCACTGCT
>JAGAIK010000056.1 GCA_017626625.1 Roseburia sp. | reverse complement strand
TTTATTATCAACGGAGGTACGTTATGGATAAGAGAGCAACTGCGATTGTTTCCTATTTTTCCCTGATTGGCTGGATTGTCGCCTACTGTATCGGTGACAGAGAGGGCGCTAAATTTCATTTAAACCAGTCTCTTGTAATTTTATTAGCCGGTATTATTGCCGGAGCCTGCTCTATAATTCCGATTATCGGTGATTTGATTCGCTTGGTTCTGGGAATTATCGTTTTTATTTTGTGGGTGATGGGGCTTATTTTTGCCTGCGAGAACAAAGATAATGAAGTGCCTTTCTTAGGAATCTTTAAGATTTTGAAATAAGAGTTGTATTCTGTTTTGCAAATTTTTGCAGAAAATACGAAAGAAAAAAGATTTTGAAAAATTTTAAATTTTTTTGTAATTATGCCTTGACATCTGCGCAATCCTATAGTATAGTAGTACAGGTGTTGAGGTGCTCAACAAATGCTGCTGTGGCTCAGTCGGTAGAGCGTCGCATTGGTAGTGCGGAGGTCACGGGTCCGATTCCCGTCAGCAGCTTTCTTTTTAGGACAGCGCAAACCCAGAGTAAGGAAGGGGTTGCGCTGTTTTTGTTTTAGCCCCTGTGCTAACAGAAACACAAACCATAAAGGAGGTATCCACTATGCCATTGCAAAAGTCAGAAATTTACACAATCGACGATATTTATGCTCTGCCAGAGGGAAAGCGTGCAGA
The DNA here is from genome assembly GCA_017626625.1 of Roseburia sp. Classification (GTDB taxonomy): domain Bacteria; phylum Bacillota; class Clostridia; order Lachnospirales; family Lachnospiraceae; genus Roseburia. The sequence continues at coordinate 4,160 of JAGAIK010000056.1, read as the reverse complement.
ATTGATTGACGGACACATCTATGATATGGCTCCGCCGAATCGCATCCATCAGAAGCTTGTAAGCCAATTTACTAAGATTCTCGGGCACCATATTGAGAAACGCAACGGTTCCTGCGAAGTCTATCCTGCACCGTTTGCGGTATTTCTAAATAAAGATGACAAAACATATGTGGAGCCGGATATTTCCGTTATTTGTGACAAAAGCAAACTTGACGACCGCGGATGCAACGGTGCACCGGATTTTATCATCGAAATCGTATCGCCCTCCAGCCGCAAAATGGACTACTCCACGAAAAATACTCTATACTCTGATTCGGGGGTCCGTGAATACTGGATTGTAGACCCGGAAAAAGAACGTACTACCGTTTACCGCTATGAAGAAGATGCGGCTCCCATGATTTTTTCTTTTCAACATGATATTACGGTAGGGATTTATGGAGACTTAAAGATTAATATTTCAGAATTGCTTAAATAAAAACTGCCACAGCGCAAACCCGGAGAAAGGAAGGGGTTGCGCTGTTTTTGGTTAAAAGGAATTTACCGTTTCTGATTTATCGGCTGAAGCCCCTCTTTCCGGACATTGTGAGACTGGTTCTGATTTTCCGGCGTTGTTTTCCCGGTGATACTGTTAAACTTATTGAGGTTTTTCTGGCGTTCTCCCTGTTCCTGATGTTCTTTATTATTCATGTTTTGCAATCCTGCCTTTCCGGTTAAAAATTTTCATGTTTCAGTTTTTCTAGTCTGTGCCAAATAAGAAAATCCTATTCCCGGACAAAATTATATTTTAAAACCAACTTTAACAACCTATTCCTTCTGCCAGTATATCATTTTTTCTATATTCTAATGTATAATTCCCCACATACCGCACACCCTATCCTTAAAAAGGAGGTGCCTTATGCCGGATAAAAAATCAACCAATGTCTACGATGACGGAAACATCCCCGATGTAGACCTGCCCCAGAACAATACAAAAGCTTCTGCCAAACCGGACTACGACGTAGAGCCGCTGCCGGAATCTTCACGTCCCAGAAAAGACGGACCGGGAGGGGACTAACCCCTCCCGTTTTTTACCACTTCACTGCTATTTTTTCTTCCACTTTCCCCCATACCGCATATAATATACAAATCCCTTTGAGGCAATGTCATGACAAACTGTTCTAATCTTTACTTTCTCTCCACCTTAGCCTGCCAGCTTGCCGACTGCCTTTCCGAAGATGAGCTTTCCGTCTTAGCGGCAGAGCTTACCGCCTTAGGCGACATGTTAGAGATGCTGCTTACAAAACAGGCTGCATGTGAGAAAGAATAATTCTTTCTCACAGCAGCCTGCACCTGTTGCACACTCTTCTTTCATATCCGACAGGAAGTGTTCTTCCGCAATAGCGGCATTTTCGGATATAATCCTTTTTATCCTTTGCAAGATAACGCATAATATGTTCTTCTGTTTTCTCCCGTGCCTCCTCTAACCTGGCTCCGTCCATATTTTTCCCAAGACGGGTGGAAAACTGATGGTACAAATCCAGCAGCTTATAATAGGTTTCATATTTTACCAGTCCCACGCCGCTACATATGTCAAGGACGGGGAAGGTCAGGGAAACATCTGCGGAGTAGGTTTTACAATAATATAACCAGAGCGCCACAATATCTTTATTTTTAATATCAATGGAACAGGTCAGCATACGGTACAGCGTATGCTTGTCCTCAAAGCCGTCAATTTCCTTCCGGTCCTTATACGCCCGGTCATATAAAAACAAAATTTCCTCGATACTGATTTTCTCAAAAGGTTCTGATGTCTCCACGGATTTCCATATTTTTAAAATGACATCAAGAGGCTCATTCATATCCAGCAATACCCTCGGGAATCCCAGGCTGACAGAAGTAATCTCCGGTTCTTCCTCAAATACATTCTTTTGGATAAACTCAAGATTTTCCTCTCCCATAGCGCTGATATAGCCCGTATCGTACATGCCGAAACGTCCCGCACGCCCTGCAATCTGACGGATTTCCGGTACACTTAGCGCCCGCACATTCGTGCCGTCAAATTTTTCCGTCTGAATAAACACAATCCGTCTCACCGGAAGATTTAAGCCCATTCCGATGGCGTCGGTGGAAACCACCACCCTGTTTTCCTTTTGCGCAAACTGGTGTATCTGTCTGCGCCGGATTTCCGGAGGAAGGCTTCCGTAAATCACACTGGCTTTTACCCCCTCCTTTTCTAATCTTCCCGCAAGGTCAAGTACTGCGCGCTTCGTAAATAAAATCAGGGCGTCCCCCTCTTTTACATCCTCCGGGAAAGAAAAGGGTGTCTCCTCACAGACTAAAGCGGTCTTTCTCTCATATTGGTTCAGCTCCCAGGTATCCCCCGTAAGCTCTATCAGGTGAAGCACCACCTTCAGGGCGGAGGGGCTCATGCAGACGTGTATCTCCGAAGCCTGCACGCCGAGAATCGCCCTCGTCCAGGAATGTCCCCGGTCCGAAGAGGCAATCATCTGCGCCTCGTCAATCACTGCAATGTCATAGCGCTGGTCAATGTCAAGCATTTCAATCGTAGAGGAAGTAATGCGGCTGCCCTGCTCTGCGATGCACTCTTCCCCCGTCAGCATGGTGCAGGGAATCTGCGCTTCTTTCATCTTCTCATACACCTCTAACGCCAGAAGGCGCAGGGGACCCAGATAAATTCCGTTTTCCGCAGTTTTTAACCGCTCAAGGGCATGGAAGGTCTTTCCGCAGTTGGTGGGGCCCACATGGAGGACAAATTTTCTCTGCATCTTAAGCGCCTCCGGAAACTCCAATTCCGGATTTGCCGGAACCATGCTGATAATCTGCTTTCTCACGTCTAATTCCAGATAGCTTCTGCTTAAATCCTTTAAGGTCCGCTTACAGATTTCATAGGGCAGCTCTGTCCGAAGCCCTTCTAACAGCTTTGCGGTGATACGCTCCTGTTCCTCCGGTTTCATCGCTTCTAAATCCATCCGCACCAGCTCCGGTATCAACACCTGGCGCACCTGCATCATGGCAACCGGATTATTCTGGCGGAACGCATAGTAGGAGAGATTCCGTATCTGTCTGTGAAAATCCTCCAACCTCACCTGATTGGTCTTTGACAGGTGGGTATGCTTCATCATTTTCCCCAGCGTAATCATTCTCTTCTCATAGCTGCCCTGTTGTTTATTATTATATTTTTTCTTAAACTTTTTTGCGCTTTCACTGTACTGTGAATAGTAAAATTGTATTATTTTCTCTTTCTGTATCATCTGTTTCCCTCTGCACTCAGGCTACCTTACTCTTTACACTGGCTGACTTTCTCTTTGCGCAGGCTGCCCTCCTAAAAAATACTCTTTTATGACTATAACAATTTCTTCCGGATAATGCAAGAAGGCACAGATATGCCCGGTGTGCTGATACACTTATCTCCGGCAAAACTCCGCTAATTATGAATGAGACAGTACACCAGACACTAATTTTCTATCAAATGCTTCATATAGGAAAATGCCCCCGAGCGGTGCAAAATCACCAGCAATACCGAAGCAAGCAGACTGCCTCCCAGGGTACTGATGAAAAACGGCAGCACATAGGTAAAAAGAGCCGCCTCCCCGTTACCCAGCAGAAATTTTGCTACCGGATAACAGAGCATTCCTCCAAGAAATCCCGTGCCGACAACTTCCCCAGCCACCGCAGCAGGAAGCTTTTTCGTATAGCGGTAAAGCATTCCGCAGCAGAACGCCCCTACCATACTTCCCGGAAATGCCAGAAGGCTTCCGGTTCCCAGAAGATTCCGAATCAGTGCTGTACAAAAGGCAAACCCCAGAGCATACCAGGGTCCTAAAAAGACTCCTGCCAGCACGTTTAACAAATGCTGCATGGGAAAACATTTTGACATTCCCACCGGAATATAGAGCGTGGAAAGTATCACTCCTAAGGCTGTCATCATTCCCGCCACTGCTAATTTTTTCATATTTATTTTCATCTCTGTTTTCATTCCCTACAAAATATCAATGTATTCTCCCGCCAACGCCTTATTCATGCTGCGGACAGCACAGAATTTTCCACACATGGAACAGGTATCGTCATGCTCCGGTTTTCTGTCATCCCGAATCTGCTTCGCTGTCTCCGGGTCAATGGCACATTCCCACTGTGCCTCCCAGTCGAGGGCACGTCTTGCG
>JAGAIK010000628.1 GCA_017626625.1 Roseburia sp. | reverse complement strand
TACCTCGCCAAATTCCAATTTGCTGTTCTAAATTTTTGTTTTTCATAATCCTAGAGAATGATTGCCATTTAAAATCTTATCTAAACCCACATTACAGGATATGTATCCACCGTCTACGTCTATCACATCCAGGACAAAATCGTTTTCGCTCTCTCCATCCACGTATGGTTTGCTGAAAATTCCTGATATCCCTGTTCTGCAATATGCTCCCGCAAAGCTGAATTTTCCATCAGTTCTCCCGCCAGATTACTTAAACTCTCCATGTTTTTCAAAGAATAAAGGGCGATGTTTTCCCTGTCTTTCAAATGCGTGCGAAGATAGGGATTTTCGTCGGTGAGGACTGCGGTCTTATTTGCCATGCCTGCTAAAATGCGGTCATGAAGTCCCCTGTTAAAAATCGGGGAAACGTTTAAAAGAATCTGCTCTCTGGCTATTTTTTCAAAGGACAGCTCGAAGAGAACAGGCTTTCCTTTTGTGAGATAAGCCGCATTGGCAGGGGTATATTTATGCCAGCCTTCCCCCACTGCCAGAACAGGTATTTTTTTTGCCAGCAGCTCATCGATTGCCGCTTTTCTGAAATAGTCCCGGATATAGGCGTCCACCGGGTACATGGCATTCATGAAAAGGGAAAAGTTTCCGTCATCCAGCTCCATATCTTCTTCCTTTAAATAACGCCGAAACGCCTCTTCCATGGGAAGGCAGGGGTCTGCCAACCGCTGCTCAATGAGATTTTTCATAAAGGTCCGTAAAGGCTCCGGGGAGGAAGTCACCAGTTCATAGACGGATTCCGGATTGTCGTAGGTTCCCATAAACAGGATTTTGTCTGCGGGGTTCTTCGCACCCTCAAAGAGAGCCTCTGTCGCTCCCAAAGGCAGCATATGAACGCCTGCCAACTGCGGGTGATATCTTCTGACATATTCCTCCTGTGCCTCGTCCAACACGATGGCGTGAAAATTTTTCCCGCTGCGGACTAAGGCATTATAATGAAATAACGGGTGGTCTAAGACATAATCAAAAAACGGACCGTCTAACTGTTCCATAAAGGGTGTGCCGTCCTCCATTTCCAGGCGGGGCAAAAGGGAATTAAAATCAAAGATTGCCCGGTATTTTTTCCCGGTGAGGGGCGATAGGATTTTGTCAAAATCATCCTCCCTGGTAAATTCACAGACCTGTACCTCAAAGCCTAATTCCTCAAATGCCGCCCCCAGCTGATGGGCAAAAAAATTGCCGGAGCAATAACAGATTTCTCTCGAACAAAATACTAAGATATTTTCTTTGGAACTCATTTTTCCTCGATTCCGAACATTTCCCGGCAGATACGCCTGCCGTTTTCTGTTCTGAAAATTTTATCGTATGCCTGCTGCACTGCCTCTTTTTTCACTCCGTCCTCATAGAAATTCACAAGGAAATCCGCCTCCACCAAAATCTGATAATCCGCCCCGTCTATGGCTCCATAAGTGTGATGATGTCCCACCAGATAACAAACCCTCTCTGTCACCTGTTCCGAAAATCCCAGACGACACAGCATTTCTCTTGCCACTGCGGGACCTTCCTTTTCCTGCAATTTTCCCTCGCAGCTTCCGTACTTTTCCTCCGCTGTTTTTATCCCGATATCATGCACCAGAGCTGCCGCCTCCAAAGTAAATAATTCCTCTTTCTTTAATT
>JAGAIK010000627.1 GCA_017626625.1 Roseburia sp. | reverse complement strand
ATTTTAACAAAGTACCTATCCTTTGACAAGCAAATTATTCTTATGCCGTCGTGTTCCGAAAAATTACTTTATCAAAATTTATTTCTCCAAACACTGCTTCGTTGCAGACGTTTTCTCCAGAGTCGCAATCTCATGCTCCCGGATATAATTGTCCAGAATTTCCGCCGCATCCCCAATCAGCTCCTTGCAGGGGCGCTTCTTATAATATTCCTTCGTCCGTGCCTCCGGTATCGGGGACTCCCTTTTTACCTCAAGCCCCAACAGCTCCCGGCAGACGATACTGCCGTGCTTTTCCTCAAAGGTTTTCGCTAACTCCTGCACTCTTCCGTAATGCTCCGCTTTCTCGGCAAATGCCTTAGGCTCATCATAGCCATAGAGCAGTCCCGCCGTCATAAGCATACCGGACACCGTGCCGCAGACTTCCCGCAGCCTGCCCATTCCTGCGCCAAAGGAGGAGCTTAATTTTGCAGCCGTTTCCCTGTCTATTCCGTGCAAATCCTCAAACGCCAGAAAAACCGACTGGGCGCAGTTGTACCCCTCTTCAAACAGACTCATCGCCTTTTCTCTTCTTGTCATAAGCCCTGCCTCTTCCATCAGTTAAATCCCACTACTTTCTGGGACAGCTTGTAGGCTGCCACGGAAATTTTTCTTCCGCCCCTTCCGGGTAAATTCATGGTATTTCCCATTATACCTATCCGCAGGTGGTGAAACAGACGAAGGTCCCTGTTTTTGATATATCTCCATAATTCCCGCTTCTTTAACAGGTTTTCCTCCGTGCCGGAGCGAATGAGCATCACCGTGGAAATCACCGTGATTATTTCTAAATAGTTGAACATATAATGGCGCAGCCTCTTGTTCTGGATTTTCCACAAATCAAACTCATCCACCATGATTTTATTCACCTTTATCTGCTGGTCGATACGGCTAATCATAACCTTTTCATTGACGGACTGGTCCTCTCTTCCGATATAATAGCGGTAAAAATCCACGTCCATATAATACATGGTTCTGACACTGGGCAGCGGTTTGTACACATATATATTATCCACATAAAACGTATGCTTCGGCAGCTCTAGTCCACATTCCCGCAAAAGCTTCGTGCGGTAAATCACAGAGTGCATCAGGATATACTGCCCTTTGTGAAGCTTCGCCTCATCCCAGGTGAAAATGCGTTCTTTCGGCAGGGAGGGATACCGCATGACCTTCTTGTGCTTTGCCCCCTCCTTCTCATAGACATAATTGGCAATAAACATATCCAGGGTTTTATCGCCCCCTGCTAACTCCCGCAGTCTGTCCAAAATCTTTTTGTATGCCTCTTCATCTACCCAGTCATCGCTGTCCACCACCTTAAAATAAAGCCCTGTGGCATTGCGGATTCCGGCGTTGACCGCCTCACCGTGGCCTCCGTTTTCCTGATGGACTGCCCTTACAATCCCCGGATATTTTTTCTCATAGGCGTCTGCGATATCCGCCGTACTGTCCTTAGAACCGTCGTCCACCACAAGAATTTCCACATCTTCGCCCCCCGGCAGAAGAGATTTGATACAGTTCTCCATGTAATCCTGTGAATTATAGCACGGTATTGCAAAAGTAAGTAATTTCATCTCTTTTCTCCTCTATTTCAACTGTTCCGCTAATTCCATCGCCTTCTTGGTCATGGCATCGATATTGTAGTATTTATACTCCGCCAGCCTCCCCAGTAAATGGAAATTTTTTATCTGTGCCGCTAACGCTTTATATTTCTCATAAAGCGCCTGATTTTCGTCATTCAAGATAGCATAATACGGGATTTCCCCTTTTGCTCCCGTATAGGCAAAGGAATATTCTTTTACGATAGTGGTCCCGTTGGTATGCTGCTGCCCTGTCAGGAATTTAAACTCCGTAATACGGGTGAAATCCTCGCTGACGGTATAATTGACCACACTGCGCCCCTGGTAGGCTTCTTCATCATAATGCTCAAAATGAAAATCCAGAGAACGGTAGGGCAGCCTGCCGAAGCGGCAATCAAACAGCTCGTCTAAGGCTCCGGTATACACTACCTGCCCATCAAACCGCTCTCCTTCAAAATAAACAGCGTCCTCTTTAAATGTCAGAAGCTCCCGGCAGTCCGTGCCGGTTCTCACCTCAATATTTTCATGGTCTAGCATTCTCTCAAACATGGGGGTAAAGCCGTCTTTGGGAACTCCCTGATATTTATCCTGAAAATAACGGTTGTCATAGGAAATTAACACCGGGACTCTTCCCGTCACCTCCGGGCTGATTTCCTCCGGGGTCTGTCCCCACTGCTTCATGGTATATTTCAGGAAAATATTTTCATAAACATAATCTGCAATCTCCCGGATATCTGCATCCTCACTCTCCCGCAATTTCATTATGGGCACCCGGCTGCCTTCACCGTAAGTCTCCACTAATTTTCTCTCTAAACGCTCCGCCTTTTCCTCATCAAACACAAGGTGCAGGGTATGTAAATTGAAGGGCACCGGAATCAGCTTCTCTCCCACCTTTGCCACCACCTCATGTCCAAAGTGATACCAGTCGGTAAATCTGGAAAGATAAGAATACACTTCCTCCATCCCCGTATGAAAAATATGAGGTCCGTAATTGTGAATCAGTATCCCGTACTCATCCGCCTCATCATAACAATTTCCTCCAATGTGCTGTCTCTTTTCTATCACCAGAACCTTTTTTCCTGCTTCTTCCGCAAGCTTTCTGGCGGTGACAGCCCCCGCAATTCCCGCTCCGATTACCAGCAAATCGTACATTTTCCGCTCCTTTCCTCTCAGTGTGCCGACACGCTCCCCTTTCCGATTATGAATGCGTCCGTACACTCAGCATGGTTTTATTATACATGGTTTCCTGATGTATTCCAATCCATTTTTTGTTTAAGAAATTCTTAAAACCTTCCAAAGAAAACGTTTTGTTCATATTTTATTTACAAAAATCTCATAAACCTGGCATATCAATGTCACAATTCCGGGATATACTAAATTCAAAGTTAAGACAGCAAGATAAATTTTTCATAAAACCTTTTTTGTCTTGACGAAATATCAAGACACCTTGCTT
>JAGAIK010000626.1 GCA_017626625.1 Roseburia sp. | reverse complement strand
TTCATTCAGGACCATGGCGTGGGAAATTCAGTAGAAGAAGGTGCTTTGCAGTTGTTCTATGATACATTCATGGCACCGAATCGAACAAATTAAATGCAGATAAAAGAAAAAGATGGATTTGCAGAATGAACTGTGAATCCATCTTTTTTCAAATTATGATTACTGCGTATTTTTCAGGGGTAGTATTACCTGCTTTTAGAAGGCTTGCGCTTTAAAGTATTCTCAGAGGAGGAAAGAGTATGCTGTGTTTCCGCCTGCTCTTTTATCCGTAAAACATCATCACGGCTGCAGCCTGAATAGAGAATAATATCCTCTATGGACATATTCCGATTTAACATACGTGTCACGAAAGTGGCAGTAGTTTGTTCAATGCCCTGCTCAATGCCATGTTCCAGAATTTTATCCGTTTCGAGTTCTAAAACTTTACCACCCATAATATCACCAATCCTTTCCTTTAAGATGCTTTCTGTTTTTAGAATATAATCTGCGATGCGTCCAATCAACTCAATCAGACGGGTGTATAAATCTGTCTCTTCATCTCTGGGAAGCTCTCTCCGTAGCTGAATACGGATATCTTTATATTCCGATACAAACTGTGTAAGTTTTGCCGGGTCTTCGCCGATATCTTTTAATTTCTTTTCATATCGCATGATATAAAAAGGAAGGAAAAAGAGAAGCCGTTTCTTAAAAATATCATCCTTCGTATATTCCTGGACTTTGACAGTCGGTATTTTGTAAAAGAAAGACGATTTATCAGGAAGATTTACCTTTACCTGAAGCTCTTCAGGAAGAGAAGCATTCTGCCGAAGATACAGGACACAAGAGCTTGGAAAGTTTAACTCAAAGAAGGAATCATTTTTTTCTGCGTGTTCTAATGCGATGGCGAAGTCATATTCAATCATGCGGATGCACATATGGCTGTCTGAGGTGCTCTGACATTCGATATGATAAAGCATATCCTCAATGCCTAAATAAGAGTCAGTGATAATTTCTCCGGATTTTGTATGATGTTCGTTGCGGTATTGCTGAATTGGCGTATCTTCCGAATATGAGGTATGAAAAACTTCATTAATAACCGGGATAATCAACTGCGGCATCTTTTCCAGCATGGTGCGGAATACGTCATCAAAAATAGTGTTGTCAGCCAAGGATAATGCTCCCCTTTCGTTCTCTTTAATTGTATTATAGCAAATTTTGGGCTATTAGCAAAGAAAAATATAGTATAGAAGGGGACATTTTCCTAAAAGAAAATAAAAGTAAAAAAACATTGCTTTTATTCCGTCGAAACGTGAAACATAGTTTTCTATAATAAATAGGTGCCAATATGGCAAAAACAATAGTTATCAGGAGGAAAATTTATGGGTGCAACAGTAAAAAAGAAGAAAAGTGATGAAATGAAGGCAGTTTTAGAACTTGTAAAGTTGTTAGAACAAAGTCAGAAACAAGCGCAGGCTGTCAATGTGTTGACGATGGCAGTATATACGAAGCAGTTAGAGGAAAAGCTGGATACTGCGCTGCAGGAGATTTCATCATTAAAAAGCCAGTTAGAAGAAATGAACCAGGAATACGAACCCGAATCCCTAACTCAGTATTTAAAGGAAACTACAGGGGAGATGAAAGAGCACTACCATGATATGAAGAAGCAGCTAACAGAAATCAAGGCAGAAATGAACGAAAAAGCAAAAGAGCTTGTAATCGCAGTGAAACAGAAAGGAAAACAGGCATTAAATCGTATTTCCGAGTTCTTTAAAATTGGTGAGAAACTGGAGAAATTCCATGATAAGACAAAATTGCAGATTAAGAAAGTAGAAAATACGATTGAGAGAATCGATGCCTTTGAAAATGGCATGAGAAAAGCAGGACAAGAGGCTGCCAATGCGATGCGTGCCATTACAGGAAAAGAGAAGAAGGAGTATCTGGAGGAAAAGGTTTCTAAAATGAGTATTGTAAAGAAACCTTATTTGGAGCAAAAAGAACATTTGGAAAAAATGCTGAATTTTACAGAAAGCGCATTGGAAAAATGCAATAAGCTCTCAGAAGATGTGGACCTGCAAAATACAAAGCAGATGAAGGATGATGAAAATGTGGTGCCATTTAAAAAGGGAAAAAGGAGGTAGGAGAGAAGCATGTACGGATTTGCATATGAAATATTAGATGAGAATCATATATTGGTAAAGCCTTTCTGGGAAGAAGAACTCGTGACAGTTTTTGGGACAGAAGAGCAGGTAGAAGAACTTCGACAAGTGCTGGCAGAAAAGAAAAATGGACAGGAAGATACCCCGGTAATTGTAGCTTATGATGATGAAACGATGGAATTAGAGAAGGGGGAAGGATATGAGCCGCTGGCAGGATAAAGAAGAAAAGACCGTTCGCTTGTTTGCTCAGGCAGAGGAAGTAATCCGACAGACTTTTGATGATGAGAAAGGGATGAGGGATTACCTTGATTTTCGTTTTCGGGTTCCGGGGTATTCTGTCCATAATACGGCCATGATGAAGGCACAGCGTCCGGAGGCGCAGTTGGCAGGAAGTTTTCAATATTGGAAGGAACACGGATTGTACATACGGCGTGGGGAACAGGGAATGGCAATTCTGGCTCCGGTAAAAGGTGAAAATGGGAATACCGCATTTACCCTGAGATATATCTTTGATTTGAATCAGACAAATGCTGATGAGGAAAAAAAGAATGAAATGCTTTCTCAGGGGAAATCAGAGAGTGCGAAAGAAAATGATTATGACAGCCTGTTTTCTGCAATATATGAAACGGCAGCGGAAAATAAATTAAAGATAAGTTTTCTTGGTGAAAATTCTTCGGAGAAAACCGGAGAAGTATATTATAAGGATAATACAGTTTTTCTTACCCAGACCGGAGAAATGTCAAAGCAGGTGGAGCAGGTAATCAGGTTGCTGTCAATGGCTTTGTTGGAACGAAAAGAAAAATGGACATCTATGCAGGTAAGGCTGCAGGCTGATATTGCGCAATATTTATTATGCAAAAGTTATGGATTGGATACTTCGCAAATCCATTTTCAGGAATTGCTGCAGCGTGATGTCAGAACCATGAAAATTACAGAAAAGAAAAAACTACTGGGAGATGCTTTTGCGGTTGCAGATAGTTTGAAAGAGCAGGTGGAGCATTTTAATAATCTGGTTCGCCAGGGAGAGATTATTTCTAAAGCAGTAATAAATAAGGAAGAAACACAATCAAAAGCACCGGGGACAGCGGATAAAGGAAAAATTGAAGATTTTGGAAAGAAAATCGGAGGAGCCAGAAAAGACCTCTGGAAGGAAAGAGGGTTAGATATATCCGATATTGCTGAGATGAATGAGGCAGAGGCTGCGAAATATATTACAAAAGATAACATCTGGGAAAAGCCTGATTACCTGCAGATGATACGGGAGGGAACGCCGGTGAGAGTGGCTTATTTCATCAAAGAGGTAAGAAAATCGCTGCCGGCAAAGGTGACATATTCTTATATGGATACTACCCAGGAATTGAGGAGAAAATGTCAGGAGGATTACATATCTCTGATAAAGGATGTAAAGAAACTGCTTCTAAATGTCAAAAGTGATACCGATATTCTGCATGTATTTGATGAATTTGTAAATTCTGGTGTATATGTAGAACGCACTACACCTTATATGGTTGCGAGAACCGAAAAAGGATTTGCAGTCACCAATAAAATGTTGAAGACCATGCAGATAAGGCGGACAGATTTTCAAATAATGGACAATAGGATTGAAAAAGAGCAATTTGGGGTTCCGGCGGAGGAAAGGCTGCCAAAGGGATTTTCTGTCCGTTATCTGTCACAGAAAAAATCGTATGTGGTTTTAAAAGGAAGGCGTATTCTTGCAGAGGGAATCGAAAGCGAGCAGGAAGCATATGAAAAAGCAAAGGAATTGCACAAAGAATATGGCGGGACAAGAAAAAAGAAATTTGTTCCGGAGCAGTTAGAACACATTGTAAGAGATGGTCCTGCCAATGGAATTACAGCAGAAAAACCAGCAAATGGGAATATGTATATAGAAACCTTTGGCTTTTCCGGCGGAGAATTTGGCAACTGGATGAATGAGACTGATCGTCAGGCATCCTTAAATATGGGATATGATGCGTTCAGCGATTTGGCAGTGGCATTAGATATGGATATTTCTGATGTTTCACTTGGGAACAGGTTGTCGATTGCTTTTGGTTCCAGGGGGCATGGAAATGCGGTGGCACACTATGAACCGTCAAGAGAAGTCATTAATCTTACGAAAATGCGTGGAGCGGGAAGCCTGGCCCATGAATGGGGACATGCTTTTGATGATATCATGGGGAAGCGGCTTGGGCTAAACGGATTTATGACAGAAAATCTCAGGGATAAAAGAGTGCCTGCTTCTATGAAACAGTTGTTGGAAACTATGAAATATCGTCCTGAAACGGAAGAAGAAGCACAGGTGCGCAGCGCCAAAAGGCTGGAACGTGATGGAAAACGCTTAGATGAGTTATTGGAGCAAATACTTCCGGAAGGAAAATTAAATGATAACGAGAAAGAAGAATGGGCGCATTTAAAGGAAGAGATTAAGGCGACAGCACAGGTAAGAAGTATTGATGTCGAAAAAGAAGAGCAGGACAGTGAGCGGAGGGTAAAATGGATAACTGAAAAGATAGAAGAATTAAGCAATTTTAGAAAATCTGTGACAGGACATATGATTACTAAGGATATCCGGAATCAGCTTTACTATGCTATCTACAGCTTTGAATGTGATTTCCGGGGGGCGCATGAAAAATTGGAGGTAGAGACGGATTTTTATAAAAATTCTGTGAAAGCGGATAGTCTGCATAGCAAGGAAGATAACGGTTACTGGCATAGTAATGTAGAGATGTTTGCAAGAGCATTTGCCTGTTATGTGCATGATAAGCTTCCCTGGCGTTCTGATTATCTATGCGGACATTCAGAAAGGGCAATGACGTGGGATTTCTCGAAGGAAGAACCAGGGATGGTGAAGCTGTTTCCGGAAGGAAAGGAACGGGACAGAATTAATAAATGTTTTGACCAAGTGTTTGCGGAATGCAAGAAGTTAGGACTCTTGAGAACAACGGATAAAGAAGAAAATAACTGGCGGCAGGCTACGGTGACAGAGCAGGTTCCGGAAGGATTTTCTGATTTATATCAGGAAGAATTAAAAAATGCTGCTGGGCTGGAAGGGGCAGAGCAGATTCTGGTTAGGAAGAAAGGGAAAATACGCTAGAAACAAATCATTGCTATCACAGATGTTTGAATGAATTAGCCCACATGGAAATGGTCGCCACCATCGTCCGCCAGCTCACCAGAGGCTTAAGCGCCGAGGAATTAGAGGCGGCAGGTTTCGCACCCTACTATGTGGACCACACCGTCGGTATCTGGCCCCAGGCGGCGGGAGGCATTCCTTTCAATTCCTGTGAGTTCCAGGTGAAGGGCGACATCATCACCGATTTGGTGGAGGACATGGCAGCAGAGCAGAAAGCAAGAAGTACCTACGACAATATCCTGCGCTTAGTCAAGGATCCGGAGGTCTGTGACCCCATCCGTTTCCTGCGTCAGCGTGAAGTCGTGCATTTCCAGCGTTTCGGCGAAGGTCTGCGCATGGTTCAGGATGAGCTTGACAGCAAAAATTTCTATATGTGCAATCCGGAATTTGACCCGGGCTGCGGCAGAAACCAAAATTAGTTTCTGTCACTTCCGGCTGTTTACAAGCTGCAATATCATATGGCACACAACGAAAAGAGACGGTGTCTCTCCGAAGGGAGGCGCCGTCTTTTTTTTTCGTGCGCCAAAGAAAAAAATTAACAATTTTGACAATCAAACAAAAAAGTTGTTGACAAAAACTAGGAAATTAGTTACACTAATACCAATTTAGCGCGTTAAAAAAATATAAACTTTATAAACAATTTATAAAAAAACAGGAGTGAAGTGAAATGGATAACAATACAAACATGACAAACACAAATGACAAGGGTGGATTCTTATGGGGACTGTTAGGCTGCTGTATCCCATTAGTTGGTTTAATTCTTTTCTTAGTATGGAAAGATAACAAACCCAAAACAGCAAAAGCTGCAGGTATCGGTGCAATCGTAGGTGTAGTTGTATGTGTAATTTATTATATCATTATGATTGTATTCGGACTGGGGGCTGCATATCTTGGAGGTTTCTAAGATTGGCGCCAAAGCCGGAAGATTCTTACAGATTATGTTCGGCTGCCATGCAAGAGCGGACCGTTCCTTTTTCTTCCGTGGAAAGCAGTTTCCCATCTGTGCCCGGTGTACCGGGGAGCTTATCGGCATGATAGCGGGAATACCCATTGCAATTTTTGGGGGAGTACCGGAGTTTCGGTATGTGCTTCTGTTGATGGTTCCGATGGTGTTTGACGGCTTTTTACAGTTGTTGACGCCCTATGAGAGCGGAAATATCAGAAGACTTATAACGGGAATGGTATTCGGCGTGGCGTTTATCTTCTTTCTCATTTATTTCCACCGGACCTGCGTCTGGATTGCAGGAAGTTTTCTGAAGCTTTTTGTAGCAGAGCCGGAGAGGATAGACAGATTGATGAAAAGTATTACCTGAATACACAGCGTAATTCGGAAGAGGGCATGAGAATGCTCTCTTTTTTTGATTCCTGGGAAACGGAAGAGGGCTTGCCCATTTTGGCATTCATTTCCGTTGCGAAAAGAGGGCTGTTTTTTTCTTTGAGTTGTGCTAATATGAAGAAAAGGCTGTTGTCTGCACGGTAAGAGAAGTAGCTGCCGGAATAAGTGCAGAGAGCGGACGGCGGCAAAAAAGGTGATAGAAGAATAGAGGTTTTGGAATCATGAATAGTTTTGAGAAAAAAACAGCTCCGAAAAAGCAGATAGACACAGAAAGCTGGTTTATTGAGTGCTATCGGAGGCATCAGGGGCATCCCATGCGGATTTTAATTTCCTTATATAAAGGAAATTATCACAAATTTGTCATGGCGGTGGTCTGTTTCTTTGTCAAACATGCCTGTGTCTGGGTACTGCCCATTATCACAGCAAATATCATCAATGATGTCACCATCGGAAATCCCGATACCGTGCGGAACATTGTGTTCTATTCTGTCTTGGAAATTGCGCTGATTGGCATCAACATTCCGTCGAATTACCTGTACACCTCCTATAAAAGTCTTGCCACCCGCTATGCGGAGACGGGGCTTCGGAAGGCATTGATACGGAAATTACAGCAGCTTTCCATTTCTTACCACGTGGAAACCCAGTCCGGGCGGCTGCAGTCTAAAATCATGCGTGACGTGGAGGCGGTGGAAACGCTGTCCACCCAGATGTTTTTAAGCATTTTAAATATTGCCTTAAATATCGGCGTGGCACTGGTGGTGACAGCGTCAAAGAGTAAAATCGTTTTTGTATTTTTCCTGCTGACCGCCCCGGTGGCAGCGATTACCATGGTGTCCTTCCGTACTGCCATGCGGACCCGCAACAATGAGTTCCGTAAGGAGATGGAGGAAACCTCGGCACGGGTGATGGAGATGGTGGAGTTAGTGCCGGTCACCAGAGCCCACGCCCTGGAGGACGAGGAAGTCCAGAAGATGAGCGGGCAGCTCTTTGCGGTGGCGGAAAAGGGCTATAAGCTGGATTTGGTGCAGGCGCTGTTTGGCTCGGTGGGCTGGGCGATTTTCCAGGTCTTTCAGGTCATCTGCCTTGCCTTTACCGGGTATCTGGCGTTGAAGGGAAGAATTATGGCGGGAGATATTACGCTGTACCAGAGCTATTTTGCCACAGTGGTAAACCAGGTTTCCGCCATTGTGACCCTGCTTCCCACCATCACCAAGGGCATCGAATCGGTGAATTCTATCGGGGAAGTTCTGCTCTCGGAGGAAGTGGAGGAAAATGACGGGAAAAAGCAACTGACGGAAGTGGTGGGAAATTTTGATTTTGAGGACGTTTCCTTCCATTATAAAAACAATGACGTGCAGGTGTTAAACCATCTGAATCTCCACGTAAAACAGGGGGAGACCATCGCCCTGGTGGGAGAGTCCGGCGCAGGAAAATCCACGGTGCTGAATCTGGTCATCGGCTTTCACCTGTCTGAGGGCGGAAGGGTACTCTTAGACGGCAACGATATGAGAGAGATTGATTTGCGGACCTACCGGAAGCATTTAGCGGTGGTGCCCCAGACCTCCATATTGTTCTCCGGCAGCATCCGGGAAAATATTACTTATGGCAGTGAAAATGTGACGGAGGAGGAATTAAACGAGGTAATCCGGGCGGCGAACCTGACGGATTTAATTGAAAGTCTGCCCCAGGGCTTAGACACTCTGGTGGGCGAACACGGGGGCAAGCTTTCCGGCGGGCAGAGACAGCGGATTGCCATCGCCCGCGCCCTGATAAGGAAACCAAAGGTGATTGTCCTTGACGAGGCGACTTCGGCGTTAGACAGCATTTCCGAGAAACTGATACAGGAGGCATTGGGAAATCTTACCGAGGGCAGAACCACCTTTATTGTGGCGCACCGTCTTTCCACTATCCGGGATGCGGATAAAATAGCGGTGATTGCCGACGGACACTGCGTGGAATATGGTACCTTTGAGGAGCTGATGGAGTTGAAGGGTGAATTTTACCGCATGAAAATGATACAGAGTTAAAAAATATGGGAAAGAAAGACTATAAAATCAGGCGACTTATTTTGTAGTCTTTCTTTATAGACAGTTATTGACGAAAATATACGAAAATTGAAAAAATAGATAAAATTCTATAGTTTTAAGGTTAATTTTGTATAAAAAGTAGTTGAAAATCAATGACTAATATGGTAGGGTTGTTAGAGAAATAGGAAAATCGTACGATATTTGGGAGTGAAACTATGGAAGGAAACACAAGCCGCAGCAGAAAAAAAAGGTTAGGTGAATTGCTGTTAGAGGCAGGTGTCATTTCACCGGAAGAGATAGAGAAGGCATTAGAGCAGCAGCACAGCAAAAAGGGCGGAGAGAAGTTGGGAAATGTCCTGATTGACATGGGATATCTCACAGACCGCCAGATTGTCCATGCACTCTGCAGTCAGTTGGGGTATGAGAGCACGCATTTATCCAGGGTGCGGATTGAGGACGAGGTGATAAAGTTAGCGGATGAGTCGGTGTGGAGAAAATACAGCGCCATCCCCTTTGGCTTTTCCGAGAAAAATCCCGGAGTGCTGAAATTAGCCATGAGCGACCCCTTAGACATCCGTGCCATGGATGACATTGCGGTGATTACCGGATTTCAGGTGCAGGTTTATGTCACTACGGAAAAGGACGTGGCGGCAACCATCGACCGTTACTACGGCAATGCGGAGGCGCTGCGTGTGGCGGAGGAATTTACCAGAGAGCGGGAGAGCACCTGGCAGGAGCGTGCAGCGGCGGAGGAAAATGACAAGACCTTAGACCAGGCGCCCATTGTAAGGTTAGTGAGGCAGATTATTGAGCAGGCAGTACATAAGAGAGCCAGCGATATCCATATTGAGCCTTTTGAGACGAAGCTGCGCATCCGTTTCCGTGTGGACGGCGTGCTAGAGCAGGAAATGCTCCATGACATCAGCATCCACCCGGCGATGGTTGCCCGAATTAAAATTATCAGCGGACTGGATATTTCGGAAAAGAGAAAGCCCCAGGACGGCAGGGCAACCGCCATTGTGGATCGGACGGAATACGATATCCGTGTTTCCCTGCTGCCCACCGTTTATGGGGAAAAGGTGGTAATGCGTCTCACCCAGAAGAAGGGGCTGACAAAGGATAAAAAAGAGCTGGGCTTTACGCCGGATACCTTAGAGCGTTTTGATAAGATTTTAAGCCACCCCAACGGCATGATACTGGTAACGGGACCCACAGGAAGCGGAAAATCAACGACACTTTATACCGCTCTTAGCGAATTAAATGACGAGGGTACGAATATTATAACTGTAGAAGACCCCGTGGAAGCAAATATTGATGGAATCAACCAGGTTCAGGTGAATGAAAAAGCGGGTCTTAATTTTGCCAGTGCACTGCGTTCCATTTTGCGTCAGGACCCGGATATCATTATGATTGGGGAAATTCGTGACCAGGAGACGGCGGAGATTGCAGTGAAGGCGTCTATCACGGGACATCTGGTGGTGAGCACGCTGCATACCAACAGCGCCGCGGGCACCATTACCCGTCTGGCAGATATGGGTGTGGAAAATTACCTGATAGCAGATTCTGTCGTGGGAGTTATCGCCCAGCGTCTGGTGCGGTGCGCCTGCCCGGTGTGCAGTACCCTGCGGGAAGCGGACGAGTATGAGAAGGAACTGTTAGGGATTGGGGAGAAAGAGGAGCCTGTGATGATTCGCCAGGCGAACCGTAGAGAGTGCTTAAAGTGCAACGGAACCGGGTATTTCGGGCGGCAGGGCGTCTATGAGGTCATGCCTGTGACACCGACGTTAAAGCGTGCCATCAACCGGGGAGAATCGGCGGATGTGATAGAGAAGATTGCCTTAGAGGAAGGCATGGTAACGCTTAGAAAGGGAATTACCCAGTATGTCTTAGAGGGAATTACCACGATGGACGAATTGAAACGTATTACGTACGAAGAGTAGGGAGAAATGATGGAGACAACAATAGAAAATCTTTTGACATATGCGAAACAGAAAGGGGCTTCCGACCTTCATATCACCGTAGGGATTCGTCCGAAATGCAGGATACAGGGGACACTTGTGGAGGTGGAAGAAGCGGAGCGTGTGATGCCGGAACTGGCAAAGACGTTGGTAACCTCCATGCTTGGTCCGGACCAGGAGCGTGCGATAAACGAGCGGGGCGAGGTGGATTTTGCCTATACCCTTCCCCAGGTGGGACGTTTCCGTGTCAATGCCTTTAAACAGAGAGGCTCTTATGCGGCGGTGCTCCGTCTTGTGGCATCGGAGATTCCTTCGGCGGAAAGCCTGGGTATTCCGGCATCGGTAGTCCGCCTGACAGAGAAAAAGAGGGGAATGGTGCTGTTGACAGGACCGACGGGAAGCGGAAAGTCCACCACCCTCGCCTCACTGATAGATATCATCAACCGGGAACAGAACGTACACATTATTACCTTAGAGGACCCCATTGAGTACCTCCACAGACATGATAAAGCCATTGTGAATCAGAGGGAAATCGGGCTTGATACCAAGTCCTATGCCAATGCCCTAAGGGCAGCGCTCCGTGAGGACCCGGATATTATTCTGGTGGGGGAGATGCGTGACTTAGATACCATTTCCACTGCCATCACGGCGGCGGAGACAGGTCATCTGGTGTTCTCCACCCTCCATACCATCGGGGCGGCGCCCACCATTGACCGTATCATCGACGTATTTCCACCCCATCAGCAGACACAGGTGCGGGTGCAGTTAGCTTCGGTGCTAGAGTGTATTATTTCCCAGCAGCTTCTGCCGACGATGGATAAAAAATCCAGGGTGGCGGCTTTTGAGGTCATGCACGGGACGCCTGCCATCAAGAACCTGGTGCGTGAGGGACAGACACATCAGATTGATTCTATGATACAGACCAGTAAAAAGCTTGGAATGCAGACCATGGACGATGCGCTGTTTGAACTGTATCTGCGCCACAGGATTGACGGGGAGCGCGCAGTGGAATATGCGCAGAATTCCCAGGCGATGCAGGAAAAGCTATTTTAGGGAGGAGTCGTTTAGATGGCAAATTATAAATATGAGATTGTTACGCCGGAGGGGAAAGCCAGAAGCGGCACCATTGAGGCCGTCAATGAAGAAACGGCACAGATGCTGCTGCGCTCCGAGGGAAATCTGATTGTATCCTTAAGCGTGGCAAGCGCCTTAGAGAAGGATATTGATATCCATATCGGCAAGGCAGTAAAGCCCAGGGAGT
>JAGAIK010000055.1 GCA_017626625.1 Roseburia sp. | reverse complement strand
TTTTGCATTTTCTTCTGCTGTCGGTATCCGCTTCACCTCAATCTCAAACGTTGCTTTCACACTCTTATCCGCCGTCGATGTTGCAGTAATCGTCACGCTCCCTTTCTTTTTTGTTGTAACCACGCCATTTTTATTCACGGTTGCAATACTCTTATCGCTGCTCTTCCATTTCAGTTTCTTATTCTTCATGTTCTTCGAGTACTTCATACTCAGTGTCATGTATTCCCCAGGGTACATCCACGCCGTATCACATGTTTTCTGATGTGACGCCTCTAACACGAATTTCGCTTTTTTTGATTCTTTTTTCGTTGCTTTTACTGCTTTTACTTTGGTTGTAACCGTAACCTCAATCGTTCCTTTTACTTTAGAGTTATAGACGGAACTCACCGTAATGGTTGCCGTACCATTCTTCTTCGGTGTGATAACCCCCTTTTTATTCACAGATGCCACGCTCGGTTTTGAAGATTTGTATTTTAATGTCTTGTATGAGACACAGTTTTTCCCACTTCCCATCAGTTTCCCATTCTGATAGATATACACCGGAACAAGGGTTATTTTCTTTCTCTTATAAGTCGTTACGGCTGTTGTTCTGTTAAGCAGCATGTTCTCCTCTGTGTAGTCTTTCCCTTTCATGGTTTCCGTTGTTACAAACTCGATTCGGTTTTTATTTACGGTTGTTTTTTTCGATGCCGCTTCTGCCGTCTGGGGCTGACCGATTGTCAAGCTGCTTGCCATTAACGCAAATGCCATTATAAATGAGATGATTCTTTTCATAGATTTACATGTTTGTTTTTTCATAGTGTACTCCTTTTGGTTTTCTTTTTGCATTATGCACAGAATATATCACACCCGTAGTGTATCTCATATTTCCAGATTTTTCCACAGTTTTTGATTTTTTTGTACAAATATTACAATTTTCCCAGACGATTTTTCCGGAAAAAGCAATGTTAAAAATTAGTTTCTCACAAGTCATATATATTCTCGGTGGTGCTCTATCCTTTTTACGTAACTGCATAGATTTTTCTTCCTCCCTGTTATCGTTTCATAGTTTTCCGGCGCAGCCGTTCGATGGGGTATTAGGGGCATCCCCTAACAAGACGGTGACGGCACCGCAGCATTTGAAGTGTGGTACAAATGCGTATCTTGCCATAGTTACTAAAAGTAACTATGTTTTGACGGCATACCCTTGACGGCACGTTCTCCAGCTTGACGGCACATTTTCCGGCTTGACGGTCATCATAGTCTTTATGCCTCCGCTATGCTCTCTAAAGCTGCTCTAAGACTCTGTAGTCCTGCCTGTACTCTCTCAATAGGGTAGTTGGTATAGAATATAAAATCATCTTGTAAATTCCCTAGAGTAAAATCATTGAGCACATAATATTTAATAAAACCTTTTATAATCTCCTCATTATTAAGGTTTCCATGTGCCAAATCAAACAACCAAGTCTTGTGATCCTCTGTAGCTCTGTTCTTTTCCATATTCCCCCTCCTTCCCAGTTACCTTCTGCTGTTCCTCTCCATGCTGTTTCATTTCGGCTGCCAGTGCAGCTCTTAACAGACTTGCCCCCGCTTTAGCAATACATTCCTGCTGTTTTTTCTCTTCTTCCTCCGTCCTAATTGGAATGTATACAGTTGCTTTTCCCCCGTCTGAACAAATGATTTCTTTTACGGTATATTCCATCTGTTACTTATCCTTTCTCCCCAGTAGCCTTGGGGCGCTTCACTTTTTCTTTTTTATCAGTTGTTCTATGTGTAAGTATTTATCAGCCTCCCTCCTGTGTTCGCTTCTTTCGCATAGCTTTTGTTTCCGGTGTATGCTTGGCTGTTACAAATCCACCCGGCAGAGGAAATCAAGAATGTCCGCAGGCAAGGGAAAAAAATTTTCGTGCTTTTTGAAAAAATTTTTCCCGGTTCTTGATTTCCTCTGCCGGGTGGATATACTGCCCGAAGCATATACAGGACAACAGCTATATAAGAAGTGAACACAGGAGGGAGGCTGATAAATACGCAAAGAGCCAACACGCTGTAAAAAAGCTACTCAATATGGATAATTATAAAAAGAAGTTCTCATTCAGTAACCGGATACATCTGACATTTTTTCTCCCTAGTCAGTCTGCAGCTAGGGAAATTTTTCACTACCGGCATATCAGGAAACAAGATTCTATATAATAAAAGAATAGATATATAGAACAGATATAATATACTCGTTGCCCGTTTTCCGACTTTTTCTCCGTTTCTGCGGGGTTCCAAAGTTTTCCATGTGTATAAAACTTGAACGATTTTTCCGGTTTTTTACTGTAATTTTTGAATAGAATTTTTATTCTAGGTATAAAATTTGAATACTTCTCAAAAAACTGTCACGATTTTTGAATAACTTTTTCGGGGCATAAAAAAAAGCATCTTCTCCCCGGTGATGTTTTTTCTCTAAATTTATAAATTTTTATATTTTAAATCCTTGCGGTTGTAGTTTATTTCTTTTCATTCAACAACTTTTAGACCATCTGCTTTCTGCAGACAGCCTGTCTCTTTTCTATGCTTCTCCCGGTTGACTGTTTAACAGCATTCGTTCCAGTTCGTCATAGTCATATTCTCTTTGATGGAAATTATGGAAACGGTTCTTCCTAGTGTCTCCGGCTGTCTGCTTGACATTTCCCTCTCTGCCAGGCGCCTGACCAGTCCCTGTATTATCCTGCTGCCTCGACGAAGCTCCGGATTCCCCTAACAACTCCTTCCGAAGTAGCTTATGTATCAGTGTCAAACTAAGCGAACGGTTCTGTTTTCCTTTTTTCTCCCTGTTCATCTGCTCTATACTTCTTTCTATGGACTTATCTATCAGGAAGAACAATTTTTTCCCTTTCTTCGCTGCTGTGGGTTCATACTGCCGGAACAATGTACTAATTTCCCCGCTTTCCTTGGCTGTTGCATTTTTTATTCGGTTACGCCGCAGCACGGCTTCTGTCCTTTGCTGCCGAAGGCGTTCCACCTCCGATTTCCCGCCCGGTTTTCTGTAAATGATTTTCTTTGGTTCGATATAATATTTCCCTTCTTTAATGCCGATAGAAAAGAATTGCTTGAGCTGCTTGAGATAGTTACGCAACACCCGCTTTGTTACTCCGAAGATTTGTGTATATTTCTCATAAAATTTCTTAACGCCAATTAGAAAATATCCCCTTTCATCATAGGTATTCTTCATCAGCTTCATTGCCAGCAACATGGCTCCGGCTTTCATCTGATAGAACTCTTTCGTGTGAAAAATATTATGGCTGGTGTTAATATAGCCTTTTTTAGCATCTTCACTTGTCAAAAAAACATTATTCAGAATGGTAATATCATGGTCGATACGATTGCTTTTTTCACAACGAATAAAACCTTTTTTTTCCAGTGATTTCTTTGCGTTATAAAATTCCTGATAGCTCATTCCGGTTTTACCGCATACCTCTTTGTAGTGTACACCGTAAATTCTACCGTATTCATCCTGATAAAAAGAGAGGAAAAGCATGAGATTCATTTCGCATTTCGTCAATTTCGCCTCTATCATCCGGTCTACATTATCATTGCTTATCCTCTGCACTTGTCTTTCCCCTCCCTTCTTTTTATAAAAACAAGATATTTTGACATTATTTCAAATACTTAATAAATGTGTAAATCTTTATCAATTTCTTTATCTATATCTTCCGTAGTTTAATCTTTGGCTAAGTTCTTTACAAAGCGCAAAACAAGGTGTTGATATTCTCTTGAAAGTTTTTTGAAAATAGCCAATATTATCTTTTCTTCCTCACTCATAAATTTCTCCTCCTTTGTTGCAGGAACATATGTTTCACTTATAATTTTTCATTTTTTTCCGATTCATATTTCAGGAAATTCTTAAACATTTCACCAGACATTCCACCAAACATTCCACCAGACATTCCATCAAACATATCTGTCGATATTATGTCTTTATAAATATCCTTATATTTTTCTTGAAATTCCCTACTCTCATTGTTATCTTTACATTCTTCCTGATTACACTCCTCTGTCGTCCCCATTTCCCCAGTTGCCTTAAGAACAAAATATGTCATTGCCACACCCATGGAAACATCATTGTCACTGCAATATTTCTTAAGAATTTCTATAACTTTATCCTGTTCTGGAATATTTCTATCAAATCTAACTGTGGTCTTAACTATTCTCTTCTCTTTCATCCTGTTTTCTACTCCTCTCGATGATTGATTCTGCTATCTTTAACATGGCTCTTACTGTCGGCTCGTCCAATGTGATAATGATATCTTGTAATTTATTTCCCTTAATATCTGGATAATCTTTTACTTGTAACAACTTTCTTACCGGGACATTTAATGCTGCAGCTATCTTTATTAAGCTTCTTAACGAGAATGTACTCTTTCCTGTCTCTCCCTTAGAAATAGCACTTATGGAAAGATTTGAACGAGCCGCCAGTTCTGATATTGACAATCCCTGGCTTTCTCTTTCCTGTATAATATTTCTAGCGATACCCTCTATCTCGGCATCCAGCTTTTTATCATCATAAATAAGTGTATCAATCTTAAATGCCCCTGCAGACCTATGCTTCATTCCCTACATTCCAACAAAGTACATGCTGTTGTGCAACGTCTGCATTATAAATCTCCCGCTGTTTTACTGGAATCCCTGCCCTTTTAAATTCCCTATATATGGTTTTAGGGGATATATCAAGCTCCACAGCCATATCTACCACACGATTTCTGGCTTTACACATGATTTCCAACCGTTTCCTGTCCTCATAAGTTAAAAATTTCACTTTTCTTTGTTCCATGTCCTTACCTCCTTAAAATGTACAAAAATGAGGTGCAACAAGAGATAATTCTCTTGTCGCACCTCATTTGTCAATGAAGCTTTTATTTTCAATTTTTATTTTTATCCTTCTTTCCCGGCGCCCCTCTTTCTGTTATAATAAGAAATCATGTATCTCTCCCCCCTCCCGAAAATTTAATTTTACTTAAATACAACGAAAGGAATCCACTATGTCAAAAACCGTATTAATTACCGGAGCCTCCCGGGGCATTGGGCGTGCCATCGCCGCCGCCTTTGCCGCGGCAGGCTGCCGTCTGGTTATCACCTGCGCAAACTCCCGGGAGGAATTACTCTCCCTCAAACAGGAATTAGAAACGCAGTTCCATGTTAATATTCTCACCAGCATCGGAGATGTCTCTTCCTATTCTTAT
>JAGAIK010000625.1 GCA_017626625.1 Roseburia sp. | reverse complement strand
CTCCTAACATCAATGCTATTCTGCTGATATTTTTAAATGCCCTGGCATTTTCCATGGAAAAGGAATTATCCTTTCCGATTTCCACACAGACCTTCCAGAATTGAAATAAGATGGCATAGCAGAACAGCGCAATACACCAGCCATACAACAGCGCCGGTATGTACAGCCACGCCGCCTCCGGGTAAAGGACTGCCATCTCTTTTCCCAACATTGGCAGGAGCCCTAAAAAAAAGATTGCCCCCATTACCGCAATCACAACGGTGATTCCTTTCAGCCACTTTGCAATTTCTCCCTGTCTCATCAAAATTCCTCCTGGTTTTCCGGGATAGTGTCAAGCTTACTACCCTATTTTCCTGGACAGTGTCAAATTTCCTGCCCTGTTTTCCTTTTATTATATCCTGGAAATATTATTTTGCAATAGTTTTTTATCGAATTACGATAAATTTATATTGTTTTTAAGAAAATCTTAAAAAACAGGGCGTCTTATTCCAAATGAAATAAGACGCCCTGCACGCTATGATAACTATTACCTTTTATAAATACTGCTTCACATCATCCGCTGTCCGGCGCATATGACCGACCACCCCTTTTACCTGCTCCGCAAACTGAAGGTTCTGCTCGCTCATTTCCTGCACCTGTTCCGCACTTGCCGTTACCTCCTGTGTGGCAGCGGAAAGCTGGGAAATATTCTCCACAATCCGGTTGTTAGAATCTGAAAGCCCGCCAATCTGCCGGTTTACTTCCTCGATATTATCCACCAGTCTTGTCATGTTTTCATTTAATATGCCAAATGTCTCCGCCGCTGCAAGGATTCTCTGGTTCTGCTGTTCCGTAGCCTCCACGGAGCCTTCCACCGATTTTACCACCTCATTGGCATTCTCATTCAATTCATTGACGATTCGGGTAATCTCCTCGGTGGAACTCCTGGTCTGTTCCGCTAACTGCCGGATTTCCTCTGCCACCACCGCAAAGCCTCTTCCCGCCTCCCCGGCACGGGCGCTTTCAATCGAAGCATTTAACGCCAGCAGGTTGGTCTGACTGGAAATATTTAAAATCATGCCTGCGATTTCTTCTACTTCCTTTGTCTTATCCTTAAGCCGCTGCATGGCATCGGTTACTTCCTGATTGGTCCGGGCAATGGAAACGGACTGTACCTTTAATTCCTCCATGACCTGCATATTTTCCTGAATGCTTCGGTTGGAATCCGTGGCAATCTCCACCATCTGCTTTGAGCGCTCCCCGGTTTCACCGATTGCCTCCTGTATGGTCTGGGTCATGCTGTTCTGTTCTTCAATACTGTTTGCCGTGGTGGTGGTAGCAGAAGTAATCTCCCGCATACTATTTGCCACTGACTCTGTAACACTGACTAACTGGTCCACCAGACCGCCGCTCTTGTCCGCTTCCACTTGTACGGTCTGGGAAATCCCGAGAATGCCCTCAAACAGCCCTTTCTGCTTCTCATTCTGTGCTTCCGCAAATCCAAGGGCATGGTCGATAAACTCCTTCGCAATCAAACCTGCCTGAGAAACAAAAAGGAACAAAAGATACATGGCAAACACCTGGCACAAGGCATCCACATCTGCAACGGCATTTACCCCTTTTATTCCCCGGATAACGATAACCAGGGTATAAAGAACCGTATAAGTAATCGAAACTGTCTTAAGACCTTTCCTGTCAAAATAAGGTATCTGCAGTACTAATATCATAATCAGGATAAAATTTAAAAACTCTGCGTCCGTCTGTACTCCCAGCAAAAAATATTCAATGCCGATTTCCGCCGCCACCAGATTTTTAAACCAACCGTTTGCCTTATTGCGGCTGTATCCAAAATAATTCACCGCCGCATAACCCACAATCAATATCAGATTTGCATAAACCACAATGGGAGTAATATTGCTGTTCAGCCGCTTCATCAAAAGATAAACCGCAAGCAGCAGCCACAAAACACTTGTCGCCAATAGA
Organism: Roseburia sp.; assembly: GCA_017626625.1. Taxonomy (GTDB): domain Bacteria; phylum Bacillota; class Clostridia; order Lachnospirales; family Lachnospiraceae; genus Roseburia. The sequence continues at coordinate 3,893 of JAGAIK010000625.1, read as the reverse complement.
TAAAAACGATTCATCCTTTTATAACGTTCCTGAATATCATTGTATCGGTACGGGTTTTCTCTCTCCTGCGACATAGACTGCCTCTCCTTTTTTCTGAAATGTAGTAACTATAAAAAGTATAACATCTCCCGGCTTTGTTTTCCATCTATATTTTACGGGTACATGAAAAAAGTTTTCAATAAAGAGTATTCCCTTCCTCTTCTCCCCTTCCACAGAGAACCTCCATGCAGCCCGCCGTCCTGTGCAGCTTAAAATTAGCAAGAAACTGCCATTCCTCCGGTTTTAATTTCCGCTCCAGCAGATAACTCAGACCGTTGTGGTACTCCTTGTTTTCTATGGCAACGGAATAAAACTCCCGTTCATCCAGGGGATTTGCCGCTATCCGTTCCCGCATCCCTTCCTGCAGTCCCTCAAACACCGGGTACTGCCCCTCGTTAAAATAATCTCTGTAAAAATACAAAAAGCCCCGGGGCGGCTTTGCCGAAAGCTCCCTCATGCCAAATTCCTCCGGCGGATAATTATTTTTCCTCTGTTCAAAGCTCCATGCCCCGTGAAAACTTAAGCCTCCCTCCATACGGAAACGGCTCTCCGCCTCTATTTCCTCAAAATCCGGCACATCCATATCGTATTCCTCCGCCAGTTCCCCGCAGATTCGGCGGAACATCTGCTGTATCTCTGACCACCTGTAATAGTAATCCGCATTGTAGTAGCTGCACCCTGTCCAGGAAATACCGTTTTCTTCCGCTAACTCCCTGCCCTCCTCATTGTTTTTGCGCACCGCATTTCTGGTATTGGCACGGGAAAAATACTCGTAAACCCCGGACAGCACATCATAGACGTAAAAGGCGCTCCCATCCCCGCCCTTGCGGATATCTTCCCTGCAAAAACGGTAAAATGCCCGCTCCACATAGAATTTTTCCACGCTGCCTTCATAATATTTCCGCAAAATCTCATCGCTGTCATAAAAAATATGTTGATTCGAAACTGCCTGCATACAGCGCATAAAATTTACCAGAGCGCTGTACTCTTCGGAAACCGCCGCCATTCCCGCCGGAAAAACAGAAAGCTCTAACCAGTCGCCGGACGCCCACACCAGAATATTTTCCCACTCCGTACAGACGCTCTTTCGTTCCGCCGGAAGCTGCCATTGAACCGTGCTCTTTCGCTCCGCCGGAAGCTGCCATTGAACCGCGCTCTTTTTTTCCGGAGGCTTCCTCTCCATCTCTGCCCTTAAGATACGGGCGGAGGAAGCCTTCTTTTTCCGGTGTGTGACAGTTTCCTCTTCCCCCGGTTCCTCGATATCAAAAAATTCGTCTTCTTCTATTTTCTGTAAAACAAGCTCTAAAAACACAGTTCCCCAGAAGCTTCTCCGATAGCGCTCCCGTTCCCGGAACTTATCCTTTCTCGAAGAAGATACTCTGGGGATTCTCCTTACTTTTTCCGAATACACCTTACACCCTCACAACTTACGCTTTTGAATGGTAACTCCCCGTATCATAGCCTGTAACAGATGTCCCATAACGGGTATAATTCGTACTGCCGTAATAACTGTTCTTTTCTAACGCAGTGACCTTTTCCTCCGCCATGTCCCGGATATTCTCCGCCTGCTTTCCCACCTTTTCTCCAAAGCTGTCCTTTCCATGGAAAACTGCCTTGATATCCGCCGTTTCCGCTTCCTTTAGCTTCTTCTCATCTAAGGACAAAACTCCGCTGCTTCCGGCGGTGATTCCGATTTTCTCCAACGCCTTCGCACTTCCTGTTACATAAGCCGATAATTTCTTACTGTAAGCTGTATCGGTATTTTCCCCGGAACTGTTTAGGCGTCCTAACATCAGATTATAATTATTTACAAAATTTTTTACCTCCGCTACCGCCTCTGTTTTCATCTGTGCCTCATCATCCTGCCCGAAAATGGAGTCCTCCCCCGTTTTTAACAGATTGTCCGCACACTGCGCTGTCATTCGCGCCGCTGTCTCCATCCGGGTGTAAAGCATCTGTTTTGTCCGGTTTTCCGCTAACTGCTCTGCCGCCGTGGTACTGCTCTGCCCGAAAAGATTATTGATGAGGCGCTGGGCGGTGGACTGGTTTTTAAGCCTGGTGGAGCTGCTTTTTGCCCCGGTAGTGGAGCTGCTGCGGCTTGTCTTACTGCTGCTTTTTGCAAGGCTTCTCTTACAGCTTAATACCCTCGCCTTTGCCTCTCTGTTCATGCGCGCCTTTGTGATTGATACATGGATTCTATTTGGAATAATCATACTCATCTCTCCCCTCGTTTTTTATTCCTTTTTTCTGCGCAGAAATTCTGCATACGCCGCTGCAAAATCGTTGTATTTCTGCTTTGCCATCAAAATGGTTTCCCCGTTTTTTAACAGGATGCTGCCTGCTTCATAGCTTTTTACAGCGGCAAAATTTACAAAATATCCTCTGTGGCACCGGAAAAAACGGCTTCCTAACACCTCCTCTAACTCATTCATTTTTGCGTAATAGGCAAGTTCTTTCGATTTCATATGGAGAACCACTTTTCTTCCCGCATTTTCAATATATAAAATCTGCTCCTTACGGATATGGTAATAGCTTCGTTCCACCCGGATAATCAAAGGCTCATTATCCTTCCATTCCCTTTTCTTCTTCACTGCCCGCAAAAGTACCTGCTTTACCTTTTCTTCCTCTAAGGGCTTTAACAGATAATGGAACGCCTCCACATCAAAAGCCTCAAAAACCTGTTCCTTCTCACTGCCGATTAAAATAACCAGCGTACCGGACTGCCTTTTTACTGTCTCCGCAACATGAAGGCTGTCATGCTCCTGCCCGTCCGTCTCTAAAAAAAGAATATCAACATGCTGTTCCGATTCTAAAATTTCCAACGGCTTACGGAAAACAGTGATTTGGCAGGACAAAACCTCCTGCTTAATCCACTGTCCCAGAGCATTGCACACGGATGCCTCATCGCCGCAAACTGCTATCTGTAACACTCACTTTCCTCCCCGTACCAGCTCTTATGTGACTGTTTTCCTGCAAAATCACATAAAAACAGCGCCAGTTTCCCTGTATTTTCTGTTCCCTGAAATCTGACGCCATCCTTAGCTTTTATTTTATGAAGTTCCTTACACACTATATATCGGCTTCTTTTCAGAAAGTTTCATTTTTTGTAATGAAATGCCATTTTTATGTAACAAAATATACAAATAATACTTGACACTGTTCCTGTACTGTTGTATTATTCGATTAATACAAATAGAAATTGAGGTGATGATATGCCATGGAATCTTAATTCCGACCGACCGATTTTCCTGCAGATTGTGGAGCGTATCCAGACAGACATAATTTCAGGAAAATATAAACCGGGAGACAAACTCCCATCCGTCCGGGATTTGGCTGCGGAAGCCGCTGTAAATCCCAATACCATGCAAAAGGCTTTTGCAGAGTTAGAGCGAACAGGACTTGTTTATTCCCAGCGTACCACAGGGAGATTTATCACGGAGGACACGACCATGATTGATGAATTAAAAGCGAACCTTGCCAAAGAAAAAATTACAGAATTTATCGCCCTGATGCAGCAGCTTGGTTTTTCCAGGGAAGAAATTCTTGCTTTAATCAGTGATACCATGAAAGGGGAGACATCATGAGTACCTTAATCGAATGTAAAGACTTAACCAAAAACTATGGCAAAAAGACAGCCATCGACCATATCAATCTGTCCGTTGAGGGCGGACATATTATCGGACTTTTAGGTCCCAACGGCAGTGGAAAGACAACTCTGATTAAAATGCTGAACGGTCTTTTAACGCCCACTTCCGGCTCTCTCTATTTTCAGGAGAACCCCATCGGCGCAGAGAGCAAAAAGCATATTTCCTACCTGCCGGACCACAACTACCTGAACATGAATCAGCGGGTGT
>JAGAIK010000624.1 GCA_017626625.1 Roseburia sp. | reverse complement strand
GTTCCGTCCGCCACAAGGCTTACGGTTCCAATATCGGTCTGTCCTAATGCTGCTAAAATCTCTGCTGTCACGGCAGCTTCATAAACTGTTCCGTTTTTCACTGCGTTTAAGGTCTGTACTGCCTCTCCGTTCTTTAATACAAACTGTACCTGGGAAGCATTTTTTACACTGGCAGACAACACATCTCCTGCCATAATCACACCTTTTGCAAATACGTTGGTGAAATATCCGCCTGCATTTCCCGGATTTATGTTTGTCACAGCCGTATTAGAGGCTGTTCCGTAGAAATTGGTTCCGTTGGCAAATACAGAAGAATCTTCATTATAATAATCAATAAACTCGTTGACTAACTCCTGTCCCTTTTCGCCGAATTTATAAGGAACATAGAAGTTGGTGTCGCTGAAATTCGCCCATACCAGGAAATAGGACATTCCCTCTTCCTTTGCAATCTGGTTGACGTTTTTGTACCAGTTCTGTCCCTTAATGGGGTTATCCTTTACTAAAATACCCTCGTTGTCGGAGCCGTCGGCTTTCATCACCCGGACGCCTGTCTCTGCCACAACCGCCACTTTGCCGTGTTTCTCGCCAAATCCCTTCACTACCTGGCAGGTGGTGCGAAGGCTTTCCATAAAGCTGTCGTCATACTGCGCCGGATATTCATTGTAATCGTTATAGTAATCAAATCCCACAATATCCACATAGTCATCGCCGGGATAACGTTTTGCATATTCTTCCTCAGAGGTCAAGGGTCCGTTGGGAGAATAGACATAGATAAAGTTATGTACGCCTTTTTCCGCCAGATAATCCTCCGTGTAGCGGAACAGTGCATTGTAGGTTTCCACATCTGTGGTGGCTGCTCCCCACCAGAACCATCCGCCGCTGTTCTCATGGTAGGGACGGAACAATACCGGAATGTCCTCTTCCTGTAATGCTAAGGCATAATCTGCGATAATATCCATAAATGCTGTAAACTGTGCATTGTATTTACCGCCGGGCAGCACTTCCTGTGCGCAGTTGTTAGATAAATCCTTTGACTCCGAAAAATCACAGCCTGAGAAATCATATCGGTATTCCCCATCCGGTGTCGCTGTAATTTTCGCATTGCTCATATTCGGCATATGGGTGGAAAGGGTAATGATGGCACCCTCCTCCGCTGCCGCTTTACAGATTTCCACAGATTTTGCCACCGCTTCGACGGTGTCTGTGATTCCAAGCTCTGTTCCCGTAAGGGCTAAGGAATCAATTCCCACAACGCCGCTGATGCTGCCTGTGATATCTTTGGTGTCGGAATATACGCCCTCATTTTTTCCCACACATTTGTGGGTGTCATTCTGGTGTCCGAATAACACCTGGTCTGCAGAATCTAAATTTTTCAGATATGCGTAGAGCGCCTTTGTGGTATCGGTGGCATTGACATCCGCCAACGTTACCTCTCCCGGCATATGGCTGATATCTGCGGTTGTGCCCTCTCCCGGCACAGAGGTGATTTCCACAAAATCGGCTGCACTGTCATACTGGGACAGCACGATATTGTCGATATAGACCTCTCCCACAAAGGAAGTATTTACGCCTACGATACCCAGGGTCAAATCGGTCATTGCCGCTGTATTCGGTGAAAATTTCACAGTGACAACTGCTTTTTTCATTCCGTCACCCAAGTCAGATGCCTCCATCGTTCCCTCTTTGTTAATAATTTCCGTACCGCTTTCGCTGTTTTGTGCAAAAACTTTTGTTTTAAATCCGGCAAACGCCTCCGGATAGGTCAGTTCAAAGGTCAGAAGGTTATATGCAGACACGTCCAGTCCGTCAAAAGATTTCTTAATTTTGGCTTCGCTCCAGCCCTCCGCTTCACAACCGGTATAGTCAAGCCCTACTTTTAACTGTTTGCTGCCGTTCTTTTCTGTCACTGCTGCAGTGACAGAATTGTCATACTTATAACACTCCTCCTGCTCCCAGCCTGCTGCGTCGCCGAGGGCTGCGTCCTCGAAATCCTCCACGACAGACGGCTCTTTTTCTGGAAGGGGTGCGGTTCCTGTTTCTACATTGGCTATGGAAACGTTAGAAATGGAATAGGTTCCCTTTGCGCCGATTCCCACCATATGGAATATCATCTGATGCAGCGCACCGGGCGTAATATCCGAATAACTTACGGAAAAATCGCTAGTATACACATCGCCGTTTTTGGTAAACGCATTTTTGTCGAGATAAGGGTAATCTTTTCCTTTTGTCCATGTCCATTCAGCCCCTAACTTCACAACAGACTCCAATTTCAGATAGGAGCCGTCGGCATCAAGTGAACCGTAAAGCGCTTCATCTACAGTAACAGTTCCCCGTACAACTGCATTCTCCGCCATGTCAGATGTTACCTCTGAATCAGACACATTGATTTCAATCACCGATATGTCTTCATCCGCCCAGCTTTCTTCGCTCAGACCTGAAAAATCTACCTCCTTCGCTTCGGACGGTGCTGCATTTTCATAGATAACCGTCTCATTAGCTTCTGCTTTTCTTTCTGTGACTTCTTCTAACTCGTCAGTCTCTTTTTCGTCAATCTCTTCCATTTCTTCTGTCTCTGCCATCTGAAGGGTTTCTGTTTCCGCAACTTCCGTTTCTTCCGCTGTTTCAGTAGTTTCAGAAACTTCCCTCACTTCGGTGGTTTCCGCAGTCTCAGAAGCCTCACTTATCTCAGAAACTTCGTCCACTCCTTCTGTCTCTGAACCTTCACTCGCCTCCGGCGTTCCCGTAATCCCGGAAAGTTCCGTGATATCTGCCTTCTCCGTCTTTACGGATTCCACCACTTCCCCGGCATAAACCGTGGTTCCGGTTTCGGGCAGGCAAAGAGACGAAATCGTCATTGCCGCCGCCATTCCCATGGCTGCCATTCGTTTTAATAAACTTTTCTTCCTCATGCTTCCCTCCTGTTTTTACTTTACTTTTTTGCGGATTAATTAATTTTAATCATTTTTGAAAATTAACTTTCTCTGCTTGTTTTTATATTAATTTAAAAATTGTCTAATTGATATATTCTTTTTTCATGATTTTTCCCTTTATTTTTCGTCGTTTTTCACAATGCCTTTCTTTATTTTGTTTATTTTTACCTCTTTATCAGCTTTTTCTAAAGTTAAAAAAGATTAAAAATATTCACATTGCACAATCTTTTTTCTTTTCCATCATTTTTTCCATTCCGCAACCGCCTTACCAAGCCCCTGTTTCCCCCTTTCTGCTGTTTATAAACTTTTAATAATTCCCCAATCCCTTTATTTTCCAAGGTTTCCCGCTCATTGTTAGCACTCATTTAAAAAGAGTGCTAATTTTCTATTGACTTTTCAAAATTGCAGTTAT
>JAGAIK010000054.1 GCA_017626625.1 Roseburia sp. | reverse complement strand
TCCGTATCAATGCTGGAGGTCGCCTCGTCTAAAATCAGTATTTTGGGGTCTGCCAGCAGCGCCCTGGCAAAGGAAATCAACTGCCGCTGCCCTGCGGAAAGGCGGCTGCCACGCTCGTTGACCTCCGTCTCGTAGCCCTGCTCCATCTCCATGATAAAATCATGGGCGCAGACCGTCTTAGCCGCCCGGATTACCTCCTCGTCTGTGGCATCCCGGTTGCCGTAGCGGATATTGTCCATAATGGTGCCGGAGAAAATAAAGCTGTCCTGCATCATAATTCCCATCTGGCTCCGCAGGGAGTGCAGCGTCACCTTGGAGATATCGGTGCCGTCAATTAAGATTTCTCCCGAATCCACATTGTAAAAACGGCTAATCAGGTTGACAATCGTGGTTTTTCCCGCCCCGGTGGGACCTACAATGGCATAGCTCTCTCCCTCTTTTGCGGTAAAACTGATATCATTTAAAATCTTCTGTCCCGGCTCATAACCGAAGGTCACATGGCGAAATTCCACCTCTCCTTTCACCGGAGGCATAGGCACGGCATCCGGTGCATCCTTCACTTTCACCGGCTCGTCAATGGTTTCAAAAATACGCTCCAGATAGGAAATCGCCGTCAAAAGGGAATTGTAAAAGCCCGCTAAAGTGTTGATGGGCGCCCAGAACCGCCCGATATAAGCGGTAAATGCCACCAGAACCCCCACCGTCAGCGTCATATCCGGCGCTAAAATCATCTTTACACCCAGCACATAGATAAAGGCTGTGGTCAGGGTGGAGATAACGTCCACGGCAGGACCCATGGTAAAGTTATACGTTACCGCTTTCATCCAGGAGCTGCGGTAGTTCGCACTCAAATGGTTGAAAATTCCCGTATTTTCCTGCTCCCTCACAAAAGACTGGGTGACGCGGATTCCGTTGATGCTCTCCGCAATATAGGCGTTGAGGTTAGACTGCTTGTTGCTCTGTATCTGCCACGCCTTTCTCTGCCGCTTTTTGATGAACACAATCACCAGCACCAGCAGCGGAAGACCGCAGAGGCACACCAGGGTCAGCCGCACATCTAAGGCAAACATAAACACCAGAATAAAAATCAGATTGCAGAGGTCTGTAAAGGTATTGATGATACCGTTGCTTAACAAATCACTTAAACTGTTGACGTAATTTACCACCCGCACCTGGATTTTCCCGTGAGGTCTGTCGTCATAGTAGGAAAAAGGCAGCTCCTGCAAATGCCAGAAAATATCCCGCCTGATATCATGGACAATATTCTGCCCGATGACGCTCATGGTTTTAATCTTTATCCGCAGCGCCAGGGCGGAATAAACGGCAATGAGCAGCGTCAGCCCGCTGTAAATCCAGATGGATTTCATATCCCCCGCAGGAATGCTTTTATCCATAATCAACTGCAAAAAAATGGGAATTGCCATGGTAAGCGCCGAGGAAGTCAGCATAAGCACAATGACTCCCGCCATTTTCGTTTTATAGGGCGAAATATAGGCTGCCAGCCGTTTTAACTGTCCCACATCGAAGCTGTCCTCCAACACTTCGTCCATATCGTATCTGTTCCGTGCCATGTTATGCCTCCCCCTTTCTCTCTGTAATCTCTTTCGGAATTTCCCCGTACTGGTGCCGGAACGCCGTGGCGTAATAGCCACCCGCTGCCACCAGTTCCTCGTGAGTTCCCTGCTCAATAATCCGCCCGTTGTCCATCACAAGAATCAAATCCGCATCTTTGATGGAAGAAATCCGATAAGCGATGACAAAAATCGTGCAGTCCTTCTCTATTTTTTTCAGTTGGCTCTGTATGTAGCTCTCCGTCTCCATGTCCACCGCCGATGTGGTATCGTCTAAAATCAGGATGGATGGGTCCTTTAACAGAGCGCGGGCTAAGGAAATCCGCTGCTTCTGACCGCCGGAAAGTCCCACGCCCCGCTCCCCTACGATGGTATCATACCCCTCCGGCAGGGCGGAAATAAAGTGGTTGGCATCCGCCATAACCGCCGCCCGCTTTACCTCTTCAAAGGAGCAGTCCGGTCTGCCGTATGCAATATTTCCTTCAATCGTATCGGAGAAAAGAAAGACATCCTGCATTGCCATGCCGATATTATCCCTCAAATTGTACAAATCCATATCCCGCACGTTGACTCCGTCCACCAGCACATCTCCCTCCGTGGTGTCATAGAAACGGCACAGAAGGTTCATAATCGTAGATTTCCCGGCACCTGTGGAGCCGATGATTCCCACCGTCTGTCCCGGCTCCACTTTAAAATTCACGTCCATTACAATGTCCTCATCATCGGCACGGTAGGAAACATTCCGAAATTCCACGGCGCCTTTCAGATGTTTTTTCACCACGCCGGAAACCGGGGTTTTTACGTCAGGTTCTTCCACATAAGTATTGTAAATTTTTTCCACGGAAGTGACAAAGTTACTGGTGTCATTCACCAGCCACCCCGCCTGGCGCAGCGGGTTATTTAACATCCAGAGATAGCCGTTGACCGTCACCAGTTGACCTAAACTGATTTCCCCGGCTATCACCATGTAACCGCCGTAAAGCATTAAAATAATATTCAGCACATAGGACAGCACCTCGAATACGGGCACATATTTCATCCAGATTTTAGAGGCGTCCACCTGAGCATTACGGAACTTGTCATTCTCTGCCTCAAACTTTTCCATCTCATAATCTTCCTTGGAAAAAGCCCGGACCACCCGGTTTCCGCTGACATTTTCCTGCACAAAGGTATTTAAAGAAGAAAAGCAATCCCGGTTTCTCTGAAACGCCGGGTGCACCTCCTTCGACTGAAAATAAGTGGTCAGCGCCGTAAAAGGCAGCACCAAAAGCATTGCCGCCGCCAGTTTCGTATTGACCGTAAAAATCATAATCAACGCAAAGACAAACATCAGCACGCTCTGGTATACCACGTAAATCACATATGCCACAAAATGACGTATGGCGTCCATATCCCCGGTCTGGCGGCTCATCAAATCCCCGGTTCTCTTTTTATTGTAGAAGGCAAAATCCTCTTCTAACAATTTGCGGTAAACCTTATCCCTCATATCGTAAAGAACCCCCTGGGACGCCGTCTCAAACACCAACTGAAACAGGAAACGCAAGGCTCCCATCACCACCGTAACCCCCAAAAGACAGCCTATCATCGGCAGCAGCAAATCATACTCCCCGCCCTGAATGACCCGGTCCACAATCTGTCCCGACAGGTAGGGATTCACCACCGAAAGCACGGACACCGCCGTGGTCATACAGATTCCCAGTATCATCTTTCCCCGGTATTTTTTCAAAAACGAGAAAAACCATTTCATTGGCGTCATGTAACTACTCCTCCTTTATCTTCCCTGCTGCCCCTTACCGGACATGCAGTTGTTCTCCTCATGTTCCTTCGGATTTTTAAGTATACCCCTTTTCCCGGAAAATGAAATGTACTATCTTGCACCTTTCATGTGATTTTTTGCAAAAACAATCATTGGTTTCTGTTTTTTTACATGCTATAATGTCCCATGGACTGTATGAAATGCACTGCGGCAGCCAGGCTCCTGCGCGTCCGTTTTCCGTGCATTTATCACGACAGCAAGAAACAGAACTGTGAAACGAGGAACTTCATGTACTGCAATGACTACGAACAACTGTTAGACCAACTGAATCCCACCTTCCTCTTTACCTGGAAGGGCACAAGAATAAAAGACGAGGACAACTACCACAGCCACGATTTTGCGGAAATGGCTTTTGTACTATCCGGCCACGGCAGGTACCGGATTGACGATATCTGCTATGATGTGGGCGAGGGAGATTTGATTCTCCTAAATGCCGGGCAGAAGCACCAGGCGCTGGTGGTAAACCCCGCAGACCCCACCACGGAATTTTTCGTGGGCTTTTCGGATATCCGCTTCCCGAATTTGCCGGAAAACCATCTGCCGGGAAATGCAAACACTCCGGTCATCCACACCACCGGGGAGCTGCGGCAAAAGCTGTTTAAGCTCTGCACTTCCATGACCGCCGAAAATGACGTCTGCCAGGCGGGACGCTATCTGATGCTGAAATCCTATCTGGTGCAGATGTTAGTGCTGCTGCTACGGGAACAGACCAAACCCGTCCCCATTGACACCGGGTGTTCCTTTGACTCTGTCAATAAAAAATACGTGGTGGCGCAATTAGTAACTTATTTTGAGGAACATTATGCGGAGAAGATTTCCCTCGACCAGATTGCAGAAAATATGTATTTAAGCCCCTTTTATATCTCCCGGATTTTTAAGAGTGAAACCGGAGATACTCCCATTCACCATCTCATCAATATCCGCTTAGAGCGGGCAAAGGAGCTGTTAGAACAGGGAGGAAGCGGCAGTATTCAGGAAGTTGCCGCCGCAGTGGGCTATGATGATGTGTATCATTTCAGCAAATTATTTAAGAAACGGTACGGCGTTCCGCCTTCAAAAATCAGGAAAAAATAACACTGTCCAGACGGGGCTTCCATGTGATATCTTTCCTTTTACAGGCGAAACCTTTTCTTTCCTCTGAATCAAAAAGACAACCGGAAATTCCGATTGTCTTTTTGATTTAAAGCATACTGCCCTGTCCGGCGGTTTTATGTACAAATCCAGATTAGTGCACACACCACTTCGAGCCATTGATATGTCCGTATGCAGAATAAGAACTTGTGCCGTTTACAGTACCCGCATAGGTTGTCTTTCCTTTTTTATAATTGGGGACAACCCTTACATAGTAATATTTATTCTTCTTAATCGAAGTTTTAATCGTATAAGAGGTTTTCTTTGTGGTTCCAACCTTTTTATATTTTACAGAAGAAGAGGAACCGCTGGTTGTTCCAAGATAAACGGTGTAGTTCGTCGCTCCCGCCACTTTCTTCCAGGAAGTTTTAATCTTATTGCTTCCGCTCTTCTTCAGAGAAACATCACTTCCCGCCATACGGCTGAAATAATCATAGGATGACCATGCGCCATATGCCCTCTCTCCATTGGATTTGTTGACAAACGCTCTGACACGGATTTTATAAATCTGACGGGTTTTTAATTTGCCGCTCTTTACGTTCACATAAGAATAGCTATATTTATCCACCGCTCCTGTTGTCAGCGCCTTTTTCCCGTTGTACTTGTATATCTCATACTGGTATCCATCTGCCACGTTATTTTTATCCCACTCAAACCGGGCATTTCCGGTTTTCACAGACATATCAAAGTACTGACAATCCACCCCGGTAATCTTGGTAGGCAGAGTAGGAACCGCTGACCTGTATCCGTAGTCATAGCTTGCTACTTCCGCTGTATAGGTATTACTGCTGTTGCTTTTCTGAGCATAAATCTCCACTGTATATTTTGTATTTTTTTTCAGCCCTGTCCCAGTGGCGGAAGTACCGTCGGAAACCACGGTAATCCCATTGTCTCTTTTATCATCATAAAAGAGCAGGCGGTATGAGGTTGCCCCCTCCACAGCTTTCCAGCTCACGCTGATAGAAGTTTCTGTTGCGCTGTCAAACGTAATGCCGTTATTATCTACCCCGTTGGGGGATGTTACCACTTCCACCACATCAGACCATACCGTATCAGCCGGCGGTTCAGAGTAGTTGCCATAACTGCTGGATGTACCACTCTGTACATAATAGGTTTTTCCTTCATTCAATCCGCTGAATCTGGTTTTTGTAATGGTATCACTTCCTGCATAGTCCGCCTGGCATACATCCATGGAAGGATTGGGGCTAATTCGCTTATAGATATAACCGTCTAACCCAAAAACAGTATCCCAGGACACCACAACGTCCTTTTCCGAAGATTCCGTCTGTTTTACGCCTGTCACCTTCGGCGTCGCTGCCTTTGTACTGCTTGTAAAGGCAAACATCAGCCCCATTGCAAGAAACAGTGCAAGGGCAAGCTGAAACACTTTTACTTTTCTCCCTGATTTCTTCATTCTCAATCTCCTTTTTTTCTTTTCATAATAGGCTATTTTTCCTATCAACGGGTAAATTATACCAGAATGACATAGGAAACGCAAGATTGATTTGTCATTGCGTTATGTTGCCGCTTACACCCCTTCCCTGCGCCGCATCACCGGATTCCTTACCATCATCACAATCAGAGGTATCACCATGAGAATCCAGCTCACCGGCTCCGTCCAGATAACACCCCAGTAGCCGAACATCCGCACAAAAACAAAGGTAAATACCACTTTCCCCACCAGCTCGATAAAGCTCGAAACAATGGGCGTCACGTAATCCCCGATTCCCTGCATGGTGTTCCGCAAAATCACAATCACCACACAGACCATCTCAAAGGTCATATCCACCTTCAGGTAGGTACTTCCCCAGTATAAAATTTCCGGGCTGTCCGTGCTGGCAATAAACCCAATCAGGTATTCCGACACCGTCTGCGCCATCACAAAGACTGCGATACTCCACCCCAGCCCCATCAGCAGAGCGGTTTTTACCCCCTGCCGGATACGGTCGTATTTTCCCGCCCCGTAATTCTGTCCGCCGAAGGTTGCCATGGTAGAGCCTAAGACACTGACGGGAAGCCCCCAGATTTCAAAGACCTTGCGGGCTGCCGTATGGGCTACGATAACGGAGGTTCCCAGGGCATTGATGCCGGACTGTAAAATCAGCGTCCCGAAATTGACAAG
>JAGAIK010000623.1 GCA_017626625.1 Roseburia sp. | reverse complement strand
CTCTGTTGGAAACTGCCTCACTTTCGATATCTCCAACACTGGTCGTTATGTCCACGGACATTTCTGTGACATTCGTAATGCCCTTCGTGCTCTCCTCCACCGCTATGTTTACTGCTGCAATAGCTTCCCGGATGCCGTCTATATTCTCCTTTAGCTGTGCACTTTCATCCGCAAAGCTCTGCATCCTATCATACATTGCTGCAACATCACTCCGGTAATTTCCGCTGGTTTCAAGCAGTTTTTCGTAACCGTTCATGGCGGTTTTCTCCATAAAGACCAACATCTCCCCCGCCTTTTCTGCCAGTTCGTTTACCGTCTGAATCACTTCTGCGCTGACTTTCTGAATACGTGCGGCAGCTTCCGCAGAATTTCCCGCAAGCTTTCCGATTTCGTCCGCAACAACTGCAAATCCCCTGCCTGCTTCTCCTGCCCTCGCCGCCTCAATGCTGGCATTGAGCGCCAGCAAATTCGTCTGTTCCGTAATATTTATGATATTTTCCGTAAGTGTACTGATTTCTTCCACTGCTTTGGATTTCTCAATCTTCTCATTTACCGATGCCGCTAAATTCTGCGCCAGCGTCTTTGCATCCTGCTGCTCCTCTTCTGCTTTTTCGTAAATCTGCGCAGCCTTTTCCATCGTGACACTGGACGAGGATTTTCCCGTGTCGGCATTTGCAGAAATCTTTTCTATCTCTTCGTATATTTCACGGATGGATTCACTAATCTGATGTAAAGAAGCATCCGTCTCCTGCATTGCTGCACTCATTTCCTCCATTGTTGCAGAAACATCCGTGATATTCACCCCGGCACTGGAAATATTTTGAGCCACATTTTGTGAGGAACTGTTCAGCCGGACAGAATTTCCCGCAATATTTAACATAATCTCCCGAATATACTCTAACAGAGTATTCACATTCCCGGCAATCAGTTCCATCTCATCTCCGGTCTTCATGTCTAATTTCCGGGTTAAATCCCCCTCGCTGTGAACCAAATCGTATATCTTCTGATTGACGATGCGAAGACTTTTTGTCATCTGCCCCACAATCATATTTAAAATGATAAGCGCCGCCAGCAGACAAATCACAGCTATCTCTATCACCTGTTTTAACATTTCGTCCAGTCTGGTAACTACCGATGAAGCATCATAGTCGCAGCCTAAAACGCCGACGACCCTGCCGCTGTCATCGAATATTGGCTGATATACGGAAATCAGGTGTCCGTCCTCTGTGGAATCAATAAAATCCTGTACATACGGCTCCCCTGCAAATACGCCCGCTAATTCTTCATAGGATACCTCAAACACTTCTCCCACCGGGCTCTGCGCCTCCGTATCGTCCGTATCTACACCATAGTACACCTTAGTTCCATCCGTATACAGTGTATATAGAAATGCGATGCCGCAGCTTTTTTGAATATCCCGCATGGATGCCAGCAGCGTCTGGTATTCTTCGCTGTCCTCACATCCTGGTTCCAGTCCGCTCACCATATCCCCGTCAATGACCTTCCGAACGATTGTGGCTGCCATATCCGCCTCCTCAACTCCCATGGCAATCATGTTATGTTTCGTTCGTTGAAAAGCAGCACTTCCTAATGCGATGCAAATAATTAAAATAAGAACGCTTGTAGGAAGTAAAATCTTCATCCTGACACTCATTTTTCTTGTTTTTTGTTTCATATTCCTGCTCAGCCCCTTTGAATGTCTCACTTTTTTTAATTAGTTTGCACTAACTTCGTTTCATATTTTAACTCCATAATACGATAAAATCAATTCCATTTTTTCAAACACACTTATTTTTAACTACAAAAGCACCTGCCAGCCTTCACTGACAGATGCTCTCAAAATAACGGATGAATCCTATCTCTCAAACACCACCACACCGCACTCATAAGGGTGGTCTAAGCAGATTTTTTCCTGTTTATCACTGCGGTAGCTAAGAAGCTGCCTTACAATCTCCATATCCCCGCCACCGCCGACCACCATCAGGCAGCCCAAATATAACCACCAGCCGGAACCGCTGCACCAGGAAATGATTATGGGAATTACGCCAAGGACAATCGTCGGCATCAGGGCGCCGAGGATATAAGTTCCCTTTTTCATCGGTTCCTTGCAGCAGCAGTAAGGCGTCAGATATTTTACCATCAGTCCAAACTCAATACTTTTCCAGTGATTAGGCGCAAAAACCGCCCAGGTAATTCCGTGGATTCCCTCATGTGCCACAATCAGGAGCAGAAACACTGCCAGCAGAAGAAGCAAATCCGAGACACTTCCCCAGTTCCATAATTCTCCCGAGGAATTGCATAAGAAAAATACCGCTACCGCAGCCACCACCAAAGGCAGGCAGAGCACCATCGCCATCGCATTTGCCCTCACAACGCTGATGGTCAAATCCTTCTCGCGGTACCCCTCCCGTTCCAGTTTCTGCTTTACTTCCTCAAATTCTGCCTTCCGGCGCAGCTCCGCTTCCGTCAGTTCCCGTTCTTTTTTCTCAGACATTTTCCCTTCTTCTCCTTATTTTTTTCTTCTTGACAGACGTATGCTCTCTATGGAATAAGACAGCGTAAGCACCAGCCAGAGAATGCTCACAATAAGCAGAGGCAGAACGCCGATATCCCACCACATAATTCCCAGAACACAGAACAGCCACATAACCAGGCAGGCATAACCCGTCACCCGGTAAGCTTTGTAGGCGCACTGGTAAACCAGCTTCCGTTCTAACTCATCACAGCTTTCTAACCATACTTTCTGAAATTTTGTATCATAAACGCTGCCCTGCTTCTCCGGATTTATTTCTTTTTCTAAATTTATGATACGGTTCTGGCAGACAAGCACTACCACCATGGAATAAGCAAAAGCTACAAGCCCTAACACCTGTTGGAATATGCCGCTCCGCCCCTCTTTCAGACAGTCCAGCATCCGGTTTATCCCCGCACCGAAAAGGAAATAGCTCACTATCATATCCACGTTTGTGGCAATCAGGGCAATGCTCAGTTTTTCCTCAATCTGCTCCATCTCTTCTTCGTTTTCTCCGTCCCACACCCGGAAGCGTTTTCGGCACCACAGCAAAGTCGCCGCGGACAACACCACCAGTGCGGTGTTTAACACCAGGGAAACACCGGGAGCCGCTTCGCTGATACCGCGGTTTAACAGCTCTCCGATTCCCTCCGTTACCTTCACCACAAATTCGGAACCCATTCCCACAAAAAATCCGACTGCCATCGCCAAAATCAACAGCGGAATAAAACGTTTTAATGCTTTCGTGTCCTGTTTCTTATTTTCTATCACCTTGGTCTCACTCATCTTTTTCCTCCTCATATTGAAAAATCGCTTCTACCGGCACGCCAAAAACCTGCGCAATCTTAAGTGCCAACGTCACCGACGGGGAATAATCCCCCCGCTCAATCTGGCTGATGGTCTGTCTGGAAACCCCTACTAACTTCCCCATCTCATGCTGATTGACATTGATTTTTGCCCGGTATTCCTTCAAATGGTTATATAGCGGCATGTTCTCCCTCCTGACCTGTTTTCTTGTCAATATGACAACTTTGCTTGTCATTATACTAGCACGTGACGAATTAGTTGTCAATCTTTTTTGACAATTTTTCTTGTCATTTTATATCACAGAAAGACCCCTGTGGCATTATCGTATCAGTGACGGCTTTCCTAAATGTCACACCCCCTCCAGGTGAAACACCCAATCTGCCAAGGAGACCGGATAAAATTGTATGGGATATTGTCAAGCCGCTAAGAAAATGTTAAGATTTTTATAGGAATTTTAAGCAGCAGAAAGCCGTAAAACGGCATACTGCGGTAACGGAGGCTGTTATGAAAGAAATCGTAAAACACAAGATAAAGCACAACTTAAACCGCCTGAAAACCTCAGTAAAATGGGTGATTTTTGCCATTTTATCGGGTTTTATCGTGGGCGGTGTGGGAACGCTGTTTTATTTTTCCATGTCGGTGGTGACCTTAGTCCGCACCAAGCACCCGGAAATTATTTTTCTGCTTCCCATCGGCGGTATCGTGATTGTGGGCTGCTACCGTCTGCTCCACGACGATAAGGACACCGGAACCAACCTGGTACTCTCCGCCATCCACTCCGGGGAGAAGCTGCCCCTGCGGATGGCTCCCCTGATTTTTATTTCCACCCTGATTACCCATCTTTTCGGCGGTTCCGCAGGACGGGAAGGGGCTGCCTTACAGTTGGGGGGCAGTATCGGAAACGGTCTTGGGAGATTGTTCCGGTTTGACGAAAAGGATAAGCATATTATGATTATGTGCGGTATGAGCGCCGCTTTTTCCGCTCTGTTCGGGACGCCTATGGCGGCTGCCATTTTTTCCATGGAAGTGGTGAGCGTAGGAATTATGTATTATGCGGCTTTGGTGCCCTGCGTGATTTCCTCCTTAGTTGCCCACGCCGTGGCAAGTTCCTTTGGCATTTCCCCGGAGGTATTTCCCCTAAAGAATATCCCGGCTTTCCAGGCAGAGAATGCGGTGCTGATATCCATCTTAGCTGTCCTCTGTGCGGGAATCAGCATTCTTTTCTGTATTCTGCTGCACCAGTCGGAGGTACTCTACAAAAAGCTTTTTAAAAATCCCTATCTGCGGGTTTTTGTGGGGGGCTGTATTATTGTTCTGCTGACACTGCTCGTCGGCGACCAGACCTACAACGGCACAGGCATGAACGTCATTGCAGGCTGTATGGAAGGCTCCGTCCGCCCGGAGGCGTTTCTCCTGAAAATGATTTTTACAGCGCTCACCTTAGGCGCCGGGTACAAGGGCGGCGAGATTGTTCCCTCCTTCTTTACCGGAGCTGCCTTCGGCTGTCTCTTCGGCAATCTGGTGGGATTTTCGCCCTCCCTATGTACGGCGGTGGGTATGACGGCGGTGTTCTGCGGCGTCACCAACTGTCCCATCACCTCACTGCTTATCAGCTTTGAGCTGTTTGGCTATGACGGTATGCCCTATTTCCTGTTAGCGGTGGCATTCAGCTATATGCTGTCGGGGTATTTTGGTTTGTACCACAGCCAGAAGATTATTTATTCGAAATATAAAACCAATTATATCAATAAGAAAACTCTGTAAAATACTGAGGAAGGACGCACCTTTTCCTTCCCGGAAGCAATTCCAAAGAGTAAAAAAATGTTCCGGAGTGCCTGCCCCTGCCATGAAAATTATCTTGCAGCAGCAGTGCTCCGGAACATCTCACGTTCAGCACTTTCTGTTTTTCCCAAAAATAACATCATAATTGACGCTGCGGTAGAACAATTCTTCCACATCCACCTCGTCTAACTGAAAATTTCCTAATATCCACATGGTTTTGGCAATGGCGGATTCTAAGGTCATATCGTAGGACTCCAAAAAACGGCAATAGGCTTTCATATCATGCCCCACCTCGTAAACCGTCATATCGCTGCCCTCATGCGCCACCTGGGTTGCCATCACCACCGGTTTCCGGGGATATTTCTGGCAGAGTCGGAAAAATTCTTCAGAGATGGACTTGGGGATGCCTCCCACGCCGAAGCTCTCCACAATAACCGCATGATAATTTTCAAAAATGCTCTCTAACATTTTGGGCTGAATCCCCGGTATCAGCTTTATCAAACATACTTCCCCGTCCATTTCTTCATAAAACCTTACTTCCTCCTCATAGGGAAGCATGGGAATGTAACGCATGATATTCCTGTCCTGTATCATGGCAAGGCAGGGATAATCCATGCTGGAAAAGGCGTTGTAGCTTTTGGAGCGGACTTTCTTCGCCCGGGTTCCCGCAATGACCTTTCCGTCAAAGACAATCTGTACCCCCTGGGATTTTTCATCCGAAGCGTACAGAAAGCTGTCTAACAGGTTGGATTTCGCATCGGTTATCTCCAAGTCGATGGGCTTCTGCGCCCCGGTGATAACGATGGGCTTGCGTGAATTTTGTATCATATAGGAAAGCGCTGCCGCCGTATATGCCATGGTATCGGTTCCGTGGGCGATGACAAAGCCGTCATAATCGTCGTACTGTTCCCGTATGGTATGCACCATCATTTTCCAGTGCCGCGGTTCCATGTTGGAGCTGTCAATATTTAAAAGCTGCAGGGTTTCCACCTGGCAGATATCCGTCACCTGGGGAATGTATTCTAACAATTCCTCCGGCGTAATCTGGGGCTTCAGCCCGTTCTGTGATTTTTTAGAAGCGATGGTGCCCCCTGTAGCAATCAGTAATATCTTTTTTTTCATCCTCTTACCGTCCCAGCAAATTTTTGCTCCCGGCTCCCTCAGACAACAGAACAGATTATTCGTTAGAAACACGAACCAGTTCTTCTAGCTTTTCGTATGCCTTGCCGGAATCAATCGTCTCTGCCGCTAATTTTACACCAGCTTCCATACTTTCTGCAACCCCTCCCACGTAAAGAGTTGCTCCGGCATTTAAAAGAATGATATTGCGCTTTGCTCCTTTTTCGATGCCTTTTAAGATATTTTTCGTAATTTCCGCATTCTGCACGCCGTCTCCGCCCCGCAGTTCTTCTAAGCCTGCTCTCTCAAATCCGAACTGCTCCGGAGTAATCTGATAAGTGGTAACCGTACCGTCCTTAATTTCAGAAACGGTGGTAGCGCCGGATAAAGTAATTTCGTCCATATTGTCCTCGCCGCTGACCACAAAGGCACGCTCCACGCCGAGACGGCTCATGGCTGTGGCAATCTTTTCCGTCAAAGCCGGGCTGTAAACGCCCACCACCATGTTTTTTGCCCGGGAGGGATTTGCTAGGGGTCCTAAGATATTGAACACCGTGCGGATTCCCATCTCGCTTCTCGCCTGCCCCACATACTTCATGGACTGGTTAAAGCGGGGGGCAAACATAAATCCTATTCCCACTTCCTCCACACA
The DNA here is from genome assembly GCA_017626625.1 of Roseburia sp. Taxonomy (GTDB): domain Bacteria; phylum Bacillota; class Clostridia; order Lachnospirales; family Lachnospiraceae; genus Roseburia. Next base: position 2,818 of record JAGAIK010000623.1, on the reverse strand, counting down.
TTTCTGTACCTGCTCCGGCTCTGCCATAATATTGACGCCTAACGCCTCTAACACATCCCCGGCACCCGATTTGGAAGAAATAGAACGGTTGCCGTGCTTTGCCACCGGAAGCCCTGCGGCTGCCACCACAAAGGCGGAGGTTGTAGAGACATTGAAAGTATAAGTACAGTCCCCTCCGGTTCCCACAAGGTCTACATAATGAGCCACCTTAGGAGAAATGGTGGCTGCCTTGTCACGGAGTACCGACGCTAACCCTACCAGTTCATCTAAGGTTTCCCCCTTCATCCGCATGGCGGTCAAAAATGCTGCTATCTGCGCCTGGGTTGCCTCCCCCTCTAACATCAGCTTCATGGCTGCCCTTGCTTCTTCCTCCGTTAAATCCTGTCTGTCTGCTGCTTTTGCGATATATTCTTTCATGGTTTTTCCCTCCTGATTTATTTTTATTATATTTTGTTTTAATTTTTATGTTTTATCTGCTGCTGTCCTAATATCGTTCTGACATTTTTCTGGCTACTTTTTTTTTGGCAACCTCTATAGTTGGTTTAACTCTCTCTTGAAGGTGCTGCAGTATTCCTCCGCCACTGCTGTGCTGTAGCCGTTCTCTTCCATAAGGTTAATAAAATGGCTTCCCACTATGGCTCCGTCAATAATGTCTTTCATGGGTCTTACGTCCTCCGCCGTGCGGATTCCAAAGCCCATCATCACCGGAATTTTGGAAACTTCCTTTACATGCTTCAGATACTGTACCACTTCCCTGTGGAAATTTGCCCCCTGTCCGGTAACGCCCATAGAAGAAACGCAGTAGACAAACCCTCTTGCATTTTCCAGTATCCTGGGAATCCGGTCTCCCGACACTGGGGAAACTAACTGAATGAGAATGGTGGTATCGGAATCCTTCAGACAGTTTTTCAAATCTTCCTGCTCCTCAAAGGGCAAATCCGGGATAATCAGTCCGTCCACCCCCACCTCATTGCATTTTTTTACAAACGCCTCCACACCGTAATGCAGTATAGTGTTGTAGTACATCATAAAGATGATTGGCAGTTCCAACCCCTCTTTTCTCACTTCCTCCACTGCCACGAATACTTTTTTCAGGTTAATGCCGTTGCAGATGGCTTTATAGGACGCATTCTGAATGACCGGGCCGTCTGCCACCGGGTCGGAAAAGGGGATTCCCAATTCCACCACGTCACAGCCTGCCCGCTCCTTGGCTTTTAACAACGCTTTCGTTCCCTCTAAATCCGGCAGTCCCGCCGTAATATAGGTAATAAAGGCTTTCTCGCCCCGCTGTTCTAATTGCTGCATTCTTGCTTCGATACGGTTCATGTTTTCCTCCTGTCTTGGTGCGCTATTTTGCACCTTTAAACTTCTATGTTTTAAGAGTCCCAAATGCTGTTTTGCAACAACACTGCTATACCCTGTAATTCTCCTGCCTGATTGGGGCAGCCCCTTTCTGCCGGATACCCGCTAGTTGAGATATCCCTTCCCTGACAGATAATCGGCAATGGTATTCACGTCCTTATCCCCTCTTCCTGACAGACAGATGACCATAATTTTATCCTTTGCCGCTTCGGCTCCGATTTCTTTCCCCAGATTTTCCGCATATTTGAAAGCGTATGCCATGGCGTGGGCGCTCTCGATTGCCGGAATAATTCCCTCTAATTTGCAAAGCTCCATCAGTGCGTCCATAGCCTCTGTATCTGTTGCCGACACATATTCCGCCCTTCCGGTGTCTCTTAAGTATGCGTGTTCCGGTCCCACACCGGGGTAATCTAACCCTGCGGAAATGGAATGGGCGAGCTGTACATTGCCGTCCTCGTCCTGCAGCAGATAAGAGCGCATTCCGTGAAGCACTCCCGGTGCGCCGAGAGCCATAGCAGAAGCATGTTCCCCGGTTTCAATGCCCTTTCCGGCTGCCTCCACGCCGATAAGCCTTACCTCTTTGTCCTCGATAAAATCCGCAAACATGCCGATGGAGTTTGAGCCGCCGCCCACACATGCCATCACCACATCCGGCAGCCGTCCCTCTGCCTCCAAAATCTGTTTTTTGGACTCACGGCTGATACAGCTCTGAAATTCCTTCACCATTTTCGGATAAGGATACGGACCCACGGCAGAACCGATGATATAGAAGGTATCCTCCGCCGTTTTCGCCCAGGTGCGGATTGCCTCGTTGGTGGCATCCTTTAAGGTGTTGCTGCCGGAGCGGACACTGACCACCTTCGCCCCTAACATTTCCATCCGCATCACATTTAACGCCTGGCGTTTGATGTCCTCTTCCCCCATATAAACGGTACATTCCATTCCGAAAAGCGCCGCCCCGGTAGCAGTCGCCACACCGTGCTGTCCTGCCCCTGTCTCTGCAATGACTTTCTTTTTTCCCATGCGCTTTGCCAATAAAATCTGCCCGATGACGTTATTGATTTTATGGGCTCCCGTATGGTTTAAATCCTCTCTCTTTAAATAAATTTTCGTGCCGTACTTCTCGCTTAAGCGCTCCGCAAAATAAAGAGGCGTCTCCCTTCCCACATACTGTTTCAGGTAATAATGATACTGTTTTAAAAATTCCTCATCCCGGATTGCCTCCTCAAATGCGGTATCCAGTTCCTCCAAGGTATTCATCAATGACTCTGACACGTACTGTCCGCCAAATGTTCCGTAATATGCTTTCTGGTTCATGGTTTTGTTTCCTTTCGTCTCTATTTATTATATTTAAATATAATTTTGTTTTTTCTATCCTACTGGCTTGCCGATACCAGTTCTCTCAGGGATTTTAACAGTTTCTCACCTGTCTCACAAACTCCTTTATTTTTTCCCT
>JAGAIK010000622.1 GCA_017626625.1 Roseburia sp. | reverse complement strand
GATATCCATGGGAGAAATATTTTTTCTTGCCGCCCTTGTCGATAAACGGTGCAATCAATATGGAAATCAGCACATCCGGCAGCATTCCGCAGACAAGCACCAGCGCTGACAGCAGCGTAGACCCCGTCTCATCAAACACCAGCAGGCTGATAGGCAGATTCATTGCTTCCCCGCCCACTGCCGTCAGGACGGTTGCCGCAGTAATTCGTGTAAAATTCCCTGTCCAGAGGGTTTGTTTCTTTGTATTCATAGGTTTCTCCTTATGTAACGTTTTCACTTTTTATAAATTCATGGCATCTAAACGAACTTCATCTATACGATAACAATATTCCGAAACTTCCTGCCGCCGCTGAGTAGTTACCTTAAATGTCATTTATTTCAATACTATCTGATAAAATCTGTACTTCTCAGTAAGAATATTCTTATGATATTATAGTAAGATTTCTCTAAAAAATAGTAAAGTAATTCTATTTGGGAAAATTCAAAAGAAAAAGACGTGCTAACACACGCCTTTTTGCACTTTTGAAGAAATTTCATTCTGAAATTCCAACGCTTTCTTATATTTTCTCTGTCTGGCGAACGCCTCCATCGCCACCTCTTTATACTGATAGAGGAAGCCGAAATTCCTCTCCTTCCTCAATGCCGCAAACAATTCCTCCAGCACCGCCAGATATTCCGGCTTATCTAAAAATCCCGGCTCGCACTCCATTCTCAATTCCTTTAACATCAGCCTGTCCGCCTCTTGCGGCTGCGGCGTTTCCGCTAACTGTTTCTCCATTTTTACCAACAATTCCTCCGCCGCTTCCCGGTTTCCCAGCCTGAGATTCAACCGCGCCTTTTTATGCCAGAGCAGGAAATGCTCCTGCTTCACCTGTTCCAGATATTTAGCGCAAGGTCATATTTTCCCAGGTCTAAGTAGGTGGCTCCCATATTATAATTCCAGTCGTCCGCCGTTTCCTCCCACCAGCCCGTATTTTGCAGGAGATGGCGCACCCTCTCATAATAAACTGCCATCATTTCTTCCATATTGACACAGGCATAAGCCGTGGCATTCATAAAATAATAGTCTGCCAGGGCATAGACGTTGCCCTCCTCCAATGCCAGCGCCGTAAAACGCTGTTCTAAACGGTGTATCTCATTGTAATCGTCCACTGCACAATATCCGTAAATCAGGCTCCGCAGTCCCAGGGTATTATTCAGCCCTTCGCTTGCCCGTTTCCGATATACAAGACTAGACTGCGGCTCTTGTTCCAGTTCCGCCATAATCAGGCAGTAATAGGAAAACTGTCTGCCGTTCATATGCTCCTTTAATTCCTCTAAAACAGAAACATAGTCGGAAATTTCCTTCCCGCCGGATACGCCTGCACTTTTGAACACACATTCCAGTCCCAAAATCAGCAGCGTGTCTAAGGCAAGGGGAGACCAGAGAAGCCTGTTTTCCCACTGCCACAGCTTTTGGCAGACTTCCTCATTCTTCAAACCGTAGGTCAGGTTGTAAATATAAGAATCCAGCAGGCTTCGGCTCTCCGTTAAAAACGCTTCCTCTCTCTCATAAACAATGCCAAGCCTGGCAAAAAGCTGTTCCACTAAATTTTCATCCGGGTTTACCAGCCCCCGCTCAATTTTACTTAAATAGGAAACCACGCAGATACCGTAGCAGACCTCCTTCTGCCCCTTCTTCTGACGCAGCCGCTCTAAACGAAGCAGGATGCCTGCCGGGTTGCTTTGCTTTTCCATAAGGGAGAGTTCTTTTTTCATAGCCGAATGTCCTCTTGTGTCATTTCAATCATCATAATGTCCCCGGCATGACAGAATTTCCAGCACACCGCCGCTGATGCGATACACGAACCTATTTGTATCATCAATGCGCCTACTCCAAAAACCTCTCAACGCTTCATCAAACCATACTTTTCTCATTCTTCCTCAGCCTCGACTGGTTCATGCTCCGCTCCCTTTCCGGCATTAAGGGCGGCAACACCACGCCGCAAGTGAGCCATATTGCTTTCAGAATAAAACGGGTCAGCGGAAACTTCAAAAGGTATGCGTTTTTCCCTGCCGACTTTCTTTGCAAAAATCGTAAATGCCGCACTCATAGAAAGCCCCATATCCGAACAAGCCTGTTCCATGCTCTTTTTTACATCTGCGTCCAGCTTAAAATTTACATTAACTG
>JAGAIK010000621.1 GCA_017626625.1 Roseburia sp. | reverse complement strand
ACGGGAGCACTATTTCAACAGATGGAAGAGACGTTTTCTTATTTGATGCTTTGTAATAAAACAGCCGCAACTTTTCATGGACTAGAAAGGGTGGAACATGCCGATTATCCGCAAGAGGCTATGCGTGAAGCTTTGCTTAATGCGATAGTTCACCGTGATTACGGATTTAGCGGAAGCATTATTATTAATGTCAATGATAACAAGATGGAATTTATTTCGATTGGAGGGCTTTTGCCGGGGCTGTCACCGGATGATATTCGCAGCGGCATATCTCAGCCCCGCAATAAAAATCTGGCAGAGGTATTTCACCGTTTGCATTTAATTGAGGCATACGGCACGGGGATTCGCAAGATTTATGATTTATATAGCAACTGTTCTCTGCAGCCATGTATTGAAGTAACTTCTCATACCTTTAAAATGATTCTTCCTAATATGAATAAAGCTGTACTGGAAGAAAAAGGCAGTAATTATAATGCTGCAATTACACCTCAAATGCAAAAAGTGTTAGATTATATTGATGAAAATAAGTATATTACGGATGATGAAGTTCAGGATTTGCTTCATGTGAAGAGTACTCGTGCGTATACAGTCATGAAGAAAATGGCAAGCCAGGGTTTGATTACAGTAAGCGGCAGAGGGAGAAACAAGAAGTATTTAAAGAAGATGGATATGGATTAGAGATTTTGTGGGAAACATATTATGCTTCGGGGAGGAGCAATAAGGGGGCTTGGATTAGGTTATGAGGCAGATTGCACAAAGCCTTCTTTGTGCAATCTGCCAATATCAGTTATCGTCAGCCCCTTTTGGTATCCGAAGCAAATGATAAATTATATAAAAGATAAGGAATTTAACATAGAGAAAGACTTTGAACAATAATGCTCAAAGCCTTTTCTTCATGTAGGAGCGCTATAGATATGATAATTGAGATATTGTCTTTTTCATATCTGACATTAGCGCAGTATTATTTGCTTTATTACGTTGCTGATATTATTTCCAGTTGATTTTGTAATATCCATTTGTGGTTTTCTTTGTAGCCTTTATCTGAACATAGTAAGTACCTGTAGATGCTTTGACAGGCTGGTCGTATTGATTTACTATTTCAAAAGAATATTTTTTACCATACCAACTTTTTGTTATAATACCATTACCCTTAAGTTTATTAGGACCAACAATATTGACGGTAATTGAATCGGTAGCATATGGTGTAATATTAATACTTAAGTATTGTTTCTTTGTTAAGGTAAATTTATACCAATCGGAGTTTTTATCACCTACGCGAATTAAGCCAGTAGCGTCTTTTTTCTGTTTTATACTAAGAGCTTTAGCTTTTTTAGTACCGCTCTTATCAGTTACTTTTGTGAAAGAAGCAGTAAGTTTAACACCGCCATCAGAAAGAACATTTAAATAATAGGTTACGCCTTTTTTTACACCAAAAACAGTTGTATAAGCACTAGCATCATTATAATTGGTGCTATAAACACTTTGTGGGGAAACAGCTTTCTTTTTGGTTTTATCGTATAATGTCCAATAACCTTGTACAAAATCGGTATATTTAGTAGAAGCCATTTTAGCAGTAACTTTTAGATAACCATCCTGTTTAGCAGTAAATTTAATCCAAGTTGGCTGTCCGGTTGCAGTAGTGTCCTGTTCATCAGTAATGGTTACACTGGATTTTCCCTTACTGTTAAAGGATAAACCTGCAGCAGATACCTCAGTCGGTGTAGATACGCAGAATACAGAAAGTACCATCATCGCTGCAAGAGCAAGGCATGCAACCTTGTTAAATAATTTTTTGGTTGTGTTTTTCATCTCTCTTTTTCCTCTCTTCCAATTTTTTAATGTAATAAAGCATTTTATATTATACAATTTACCACACTGATTTATAAAAATCCAGTACTTTTGATAGATTTTAGTCACAAAATATTCACAAAAATTTCAGCTATTTTTCAAAAAAGGATAATTAATGCTTCAGGTGTCGAAAGGAGTTGTCGATTACTGATATTGGCAGATTGCATGGTAGTATGACATTGTGTGGTATTATACGAGGATTGAGCAGACAAGAAAACAGGAGCCGGAACTATGAGCATAAGAAAGCCGCCGTATAGGATTTTTATTTCCTATACGACGGTATCTCATTTTCCGAAAATGTCGCTGTGCGTCCCGGTGCGGGTCAGTGTCAGCACCAGAGTGTCATCATCAATGCGGTAGACCAGTAACCAATCAGGCTGGATATGACATTCTCGGTTCATCGTTTCAACTCCCGGAGTGCTTCTTCCACATCGGAGTAGTGCTTCACGCTGGGCTCGCGTGCGATACGTTCTGCCTCCAGCATGGCGGCAATCGTTTCCTTGTTGGGTTGTTCCAGCTTGACCTCAAAAGGAAAACCGCCGACCCGGAGGGACTGGCGCAGGAAAACATTGATTGCGGTAGTCAGGGTCATACCCAACTCGCCGTAAAGCGTTTCACATTGTTTTTTGATATCGCTGTCCATACGGACGCTGAAATTTGTTGTGTTTGCCATAGTATCAACCCTTTTTGCATTTCATTGTACTTGTAGTATATGCGATTTGCAATGCAAAATCAACTCAATAGAAGTAAAAATTCACAAAAGCATCTTATTTGCAAAAAGCTATTTACAAACGACAAAAACAGTGCTAAATTAATAAAAAGGCTCATCAGCATTTCCTGCCATTGATGTATGGGGGAAATTCTATGTTATCAAAAAATAAAATCTTACGGACAGCATTTGTTGTCCTCTGCATGGTATCTGTGCTGTTAGTATCCGGTTTCCACACAACAGAAATTTACGCTTCCTCTGGTTACGGTTTCGTTGTTTTAGGAACTTATTCAAAGGAAATGAAAATAGGAGACAGTTTTTATCTGGCAGCAGTCACCAGCAACGGCAAAAAGCCGAAATTTTCATCTGACAATTCCAAAGTGGCGTCCGTCAATACCTATGGAAAAATTACTGCCAAAAAAGCGGGCACGGCGCATATTACCGCAAAAATCAGTAACGGTGAGGCGAGCTGCAAAGTGGTGGTAAAAAAGACGACAGTCAAGTTAAAGAAAAGCCGGATTTCTTTGGAAAATGGTTATTCTATCAAATTGACGGCGGAAAGTTCTACAGGTCACCCGGTCACCTGGAAATCCAGTAAAAAAAGCATTGCCGTGATAGATGAAAGGGGTTGGGTGACGGCGAAAAAGCCGGGCACGGCAACAATTACTGCCACGGTGGACGGGACGGCGGCAAGCTGTGTGGTTACGGTAAAGCAGCCGACGGTACGCCTGAATCAGACCAGGCTGACACTCTATCGGAAAGGTACGGCAAAGCTTTCCGTAACCTCTACTTCCACAAGTACGCCGAAGTGGAAGAGCAATAAGAGCAGCGTTGCTACGGTGGACAGTCAGGGAGTGGTAACTGCCGTCAAAAACGGGACAGCGGTTATCACCGTGACAGTAGACGGGGTGAAGAAAACCTGTGAGGTTACTGTGAAAAAGCCTGTGATTTCATTTGAAACGAAAGAAATGTCTATTGCTGTCGGGGAGACAAAGAAACTCCAAGTGACAGTGTCGTCGGGAAATAAACCGACATTTTCCAGCTCTAATACCAATGTGGTATCTGTAGATGAAAATGGCAGAATCTGCGGCAAAAGTCCGGGAAAAGCCTATATCTATGCGAAGGAGGACGGGACGAAGGAACGTCTTACCGTTATCGTAAAATAATATCACCAATGATGTAACTTTATTGACTTAAGTGTAGGGCAGGAATGGGGATGAGCCTTTTATAAAAAGCAATCTGTGGGGAAGCAGTCTCCCGGTAGCAGCGGAGAGGCGGAAAAGCTGTGATTGTTGTTATTTTGTAGGTTGAATGGTATAATAATATTGGCAATTTATCAAAGTGATAACCGATGGAAAGGAGTAAAGAGATGTCAACGTTAGAGAAAACCATAGATATATTGAACACCCTTCCGGAAAATCAGATAGAAATCATATACAACTATGTCCAGTTCCTAAATTCACAGCAGGTAGGGACGGAACCGAAAAGTGAAGAAACCATCAGCGAAATATTCAGAAATCTTGTGGGGGCTTTGCCTGACTCAGGAAAAACTTTAGAGCAGTATCGGGAGGAAAGGATAAAGGAACGCTATGAAATTACTGATTGATACAAATGTAATTCTGGATATGATTTTCGGCAGAAGAGGTTGTGAAGCTTCCATGGAACTGTTCAAAAAATTAGGGAAGGATGGGAGCGGCGCATATATTACAGCTTCTGCAGTAACAGATTTGTTTTATATTATCCGTAGAGAAACACATGAAACAGAACAGACCTACCGTATGATGGAGAATATTTTTAAGTTGGTGAAAATTCTGTCAGTTTCAGCGAATGATATTCAGGATGCGTTTGGAGAAAAATGGAAAGATTTTGAAGATTGTGTACAATGTACCGTTGCGCAGAATAACAGAATGGATTGTATTATTACAGGCAATAAAAAAGATTATGCAAGGGCTTCTTTGCCGGTTATGACGCCGCAGGAATACCTGCAGTCGTAAATTAAGTATACTAAAGACAGAAAACAGACCATATAGAGGAAAAAACAATGTCAGGAAAATTATATTTATGCGCAACCCCCATCGGAAACTTAGAGGACATCACCTTCCGGGTCCTGCGCACCTTAAAAGAAGTAGATTTAATTGCAGCGGAGGACACCAGAAATTCCATTAAGCTCTTAAACCACTTTGAGATAAAGACCCCCATGACCAGCTACCATGAATACAACAAAATAGAAAAAGCCTATCAGTTAGTAGACAAGCTGCGGGAGGGGAAAAACATCGCCCTTATCACGGATGCCGGGACGCCGGGAATCTCCGACCCGGGGGAGGAACTGGTGCGTATTTGTCAGGAAGAAGGAATCGAGGTAACCTCCCTTCCGGGTCCCGCAGCCTGCATTACTGCCCTTACCATGTCGGGTCTGCCCACCAGACGTTTTGCGTTTGAGGCGTTTTTGCCGCGGGATAAAAAAGAGCGGGCAGCAGTATTAAAGGAGCTGGTGAACGAGACGAGAACGATGGTTATTTATGAATCCCCTCATCACCTCCTTAAGACATTAGAAGAACTCTATGAGGTTTTAGGAGAACGTAAAATCACCATCTGCAGGGAGCTTACCAAGCGTTACGAGGAGGCGACACCTACGACATTATCAGAGTGTCTGAAATTCTATCAGGAGAATGAACCGAGGGGAGAATATGTCCTGGTACTGGAGGGAAAGACATTCGAACAGTTAGAGGAAGAGAGCAGAAAAGCCTGGGAGAATATGACTTTGGAGGAGCACATGGCGTTTTACGAGGGACAGGGCATCCCCCGCAAAGAAGCCATGAAGGCAGTGGCAAAGGACCGGGGCATCTCCAAGCGGGAGGTGTATCAGGCGCTGCTTTAGCGCCGATACATGAATATCCCGGTAAATCGGCTGTCATTCAGTCGCCATCCTGCTGATAAAATTCAGGCAGATACTCCTCCACGATGGCAAAGGGCGCCGGACCGATGGCGAGCACTGCTTTGTGGAAATCAATATCATTATAATCTGCACCAAAGTTTTCTTTGGCAAATTTCTGTAAATCTAAAAATCCCAGATATCCCACATAATATTTTAAGTAGTTGGCAGGCTCCGAAATAATATACTGATAGATTTCCGAAATGGTTGCTGTGTCGGTTATGCCGTAATCCCGCCAGAATTTGATGGTATCCGAAAGGGACCAGCCCTCATAGTGAATGCCGATATCCGTGGTGGCGTAAAGACTTAAAAGGGCGGACTGGTTTAACGCCATAAGCTGTGCAGCTTCCTTCGGCAGGGAGGCATACTGATAGGAGAGCATTTCCACATAGGTTGCCCAGCCCTCCACATAGCCGGGATAGTTTAAAATACTGCGCACTTCCGGCAGCCCCATTTCATAGGACATGACGGTCTGATAGAGATGTCCCGGAAAACCCTCGTGGGCGAGGGTGGTAAAATAACGCATGGTGGTATCGTCTGTATCGGCGTTAATGTAAATGGAATTTGTCCTGTAGTTGTCGATGGGGGCTGTAATGTAATAAGCGGGAGCCAGATAGTCCTCCATACATTCTTCGATGTAATTGACGGAAAATTCCGTTTCCGGCGGGGCGGGAAACTGACTTAACATTTTCTGCTGCAGGGTATTTAAAATAGAGACCGCATCGGTGTCCGAGAGGGAAAATGCCTCACACTGTTCCCATAAATCAGGATTTGCCTGCATAAGCCCCGCCGCCGTCTGTAAATCTTCAAAACGCTGCTGTTCAATGTTATCTAAAAGCTCTTTCGGTGTAGCGGAGCTTCCGGTGTTATAATAAACCAGATAACTGTAGTAATCCTTTCCCTTATCAAAATAGCAGAGCCCTTTGTCATTTTTGCCGCTGCCCTTTAGCTTCGACAAAGCAGCAGAAAGCTCGTCATAGGCGGGAAAGATGGCTTCATTCACGATGTTCCGGTTTTCTGTCTTGTATGCTTCCTTTGCAGAGGCATCCACATCCGTTAATGCGTCCACCTTATGGTTAAAGGTTTCAATCAGGTAATGCTGCTCCTTATCCGCAGTAAAGGAGGCGCACTGCTCTAAGAGTGTATCGCAGATGGAATCCGACATAAAAAGTCCGGCGTTGGCTTTTTCCTGCTCAAAGGCGATGATTTCCTCAAAATAAGGTTTGGTTAAGGGCAGCAGTTCTAAATAATCCTTTACGTCCTCTTCATCCTGAAAACGGTATTCTTCATAAAGTACCGGAAGCTGTGCCTGCACGCCGGAGGCAGGGCTTAGGTACTCTTCATAATAATAGTAAGAACTGCCGGAAAGTTGGTGCTCTAAGTAGTCCGAGAGAATATCATAGGTCAGCCTGTCATTGGTATGAAGCGTTTCATAATCATATTTTTTTAAGGCGGCTAACGTATTTTCAATGCCTGCATTAGTTTCATCGGCAGCCGTAAGGGAGATTTCTCCTAAGGTGACGGGAGGATTCTCGATACCGTAGGGCTTGGGGTCAGACAGGGTAAAATGCAGGTTAATGGTGTTTGAGGAAACCTCTTCACAAAACAGCCTGTCACAGAAGGCATCGAAGGAGAGGCTGGCGCCAGAGACGCCCGGAATGGGGGAGGAACACCCGGTTATGGGCAGACTGAAAAGAAAAAAAATACACAGGGAAATGCCGCTTAGGCGTTTCCCTGCTGTAAAATGACATAATTTCAAATAAGAATACCTCGTTTCACTAACGGCAAAGCGTTTGTTCGTTAGTAACATCATATGCGGTAAGGTGCGGTGTTATGTAGAAATCAGTGGTTCATGACAGATAACATCTGATTGTGAATCTGGTCTGCAGTCTCCTCGATTAAAATTGCCTGGGCGGAAATTTCTTCCGAAGCGCTGGCAATGCCGGAAATTTTATCGTTAATATCCGATATCTGCGACAGAACATTTTCTACGGAGGCGGATAACGATTCTAACGCCGGCGCTACAATATCGCTGTGCTTTTTGCCCTCGTTGACGGTAGTCTTGGTTTCCTGGGAAAGCTTGTTTACCTGGTCGGCGATAACAGCAAATCCCCTGCCGGCAAGTCCTGCCCGTGCCGCTTCAATGCTGGCATTTAATGCGAGCATACCGGTCTGTCCGGAAATGTGGATGACGGCTTCGTTGATATCCTCATAACCTTTGATGGAGGTAGAGACTAATTCCACGGCTTCGGTGATGGCACTGGTATTGTCAACGACTTTCTGGATTGTGTCAGTAAGCACGCTTAAATCATTGGCGGTGAGCTGGTTGCCATCGGAAAGTTCTTCCATGGACTTGTGGATATTTTCAATCTGTTCAAAAACATTTTCATAGGAAGCACGGATTTCCTCTTCCCGCTGTCTGATTTCGTCGGAGAGTTTTTCTACGGCAGCCTTCTCCTGTTCCACGGAATTTTTGGCATAATGGATACAGTTTATCGGCATATTTGCACCGTGGACGATGGCAAGCGCCATTTCCCGGCAACTATTATAACCGCAGGCACCGCAGTTGATATTGCGTTCCTCCTGGGTTTTCTTATTCAAGGTGAGATAAGCCTCCTCAAATTGTGCCTGGGTGGCGTGGAATCTGCCCACATGGCGGTTTTTATTATATTTACAGATGAAATCCTCTAATTTCAAATCACGGAAAGCATGGTTAAACTGTTTGAACCGTTCTTCATAGGAGAGCCTGGAGTTCCAGGGAGATTTCTTATCCTTGGAAGAGGCGGCAACCTTCTGCTCATGCAGGGCAAAAAGAATATCGTCATCGTCCACCCTTGACGGGTCGGTGGCAGTTCCATAGATACAGCCGGACTGACAGTTTAAGGCGTCTACCATAAAGGGAAGAGGTTTTCCGGCTTCTACCCGCTTGGCATATTCATGGAGAAAATGGTAGGCATGTCCCTCACCCTCAATCTGGCGAATCATCACGTCTTTTCCAAGGAAATACTCGACATTTTCCCGCAGACCGCCGGGAGTAGGATAGATAGAACCCAGACCGTATTCCATCTCGTCCACAGCTTCATACTGGTTTAAGCGGACGGAGGAAAGCTTCTCCATCAGATGGTTGAAGGTAACGTTATATTGAATCATATTTCCGTTTTCCGGACGGCTGATTTCGGATTTTTTTGCAATACAGGGGCTTAGGAAAGCCAGGGTGTCCGAAATCTTCATATATTTTTTTACATAGATAGCAGCGCACATCATAGGGCTGTGGATAGGCACCAGTTTGTCAATTAAAACTGGAATATATTTTTCGATATAATCTACGATGGCGGGACAGGGCTGGGAGATACCACCGGTAAAATTATTCTGTTTGATATAATTCAGATAGCCCCAGGTAGTGATATCTGCACCAAAGCTGACGCTGATAATGTGGTTGACCCCTAAACTTTTCAGGTAACCAAGTACATGCTTGTACTCTTTGGGATAATTAGCGACAAAAGCAGGCGCTACTAACAGAGATATGCGTTTTCCGCTCTTTAAGTCGGACAAAAATGCCTCGGTATCGTCTACATATTCTCTGGCATTATGTGGACAGGCGGTAATACAACTGCCGCAGTGAACACAGGCGTCTCCGTCTACGGAAATAACATTTCTGCCATCTATGATGGATGACGTGTTGACACGAAGCAGGGGGCAGGCAGAAATACATTTATTGCAGCCCATACAATTATCGTTCGTAAAAATAAGACCTTTCGACATAGTTGTGTTCCTCTCTTGTATTTAGTACTTATTACTTATAATTATATAATATTTTTCGGATAAGTGGAACAAATTTATCATAAAAAATGTAAGAAATTTACATCTTTTTCATATAGTAGAGAAAAAGAACCTTACGTGAGGGGAACATGAATTATTTATGGGCGTTTATGATACTCATCGGGGTGGTATTTGCGGCGTTTAACGGAAATCTGCCTGCTGTCACTGAGGCGGCGCTTGATTCTGCAAAAGAGGCGGTAACGCTCTGTATTACCATGATGGGGGTGATGTCCTTCTGGGTGGGCTTGATGAAGATTGCGGAAAAGACGGGAATTATCGCCGGACTTTCCAGAAAAATGAATCCCATCCTGCGCTTCTTCTTTCCGGAAATTCCGGCAGGGCATCCTGCCAACGAGTATATTGCCACCAACATCATTGCCAATGTATTCGGGCTGGGCTGGGCGGCAACACCGGCGGGCTTAAAAGCGATGGAGAGCTTAGAACAGCTAGAGGAAAGCCGCCGGAACGGGCATGGGGGTGCATATGAAAAACAGCCGGGTTCTGTGCCCACAGGGCGAAACCGCCGGAGAGACAGCCGTACTTGCGCTGTTCCCAGAGGCGTTGCCAGCACGGAAATGTGCACCTTTCTGATTCTTAACATTTCTTCCCTGCAACTGATTCCGGTCAACGTTATTGCCTACCGCAGCCAGTACGGCAGCGTGAATCCTACGGAGATTGTGGGACCTGCCATTGTGGCAACTGTAATCAGTACGCTTGCGGCAGCTTTATTCTGCAAGCTGATGGAGAAGAGAAGTTTCCATTAAATAAAGAAATTTGTATGAACAGATAGAAAAAAGAAAAGATAATTCTCTGCAAATAAAAATATATTTTGTACTTTGAGAAAAAATATTGCCCTGCGAATAAAAAATCCTTATAATTAGAGGTAGAAGAGAATCAGGGAAGGAGAAGTTACGAAAAGGTAGGTGACGGAATGAGGAACAAAAAGATACTGATTGTAGATGATTTGAAATTAAACAGGATAACGTTTGCAGAGATTTTAAAGGACGAATATGACGCCATAGAGGCGGAGAACGGAAAAGAAGCGTTAGAGCTTTTAGCTGCCAACAGGTCGGAAATAGCTGCCGTCATCCTTGATTTGATTATGCCGGTGATGGACGGTTTTGAATTTTTGGAAGAATTTCGGAAAAATCCGGCGAATGTCAATCTTCCGGTGATTGTTTCCACCACCAACAATGTTGTGGAGACAGAAGAGAGGTGCCTGGAGTTAGGGGCATGGGATTTTATCCCTAAGACCTTTCATCGGGAAGTGATTCGTTTTCGTGTCCGCAACGCCATTTACCGCAGCAAGCAGCATCTGTTAGAGTACGATAACCTCACGGGAATTTATAACAGACAGATGTTTTACCAAAAGACTCATGAGATGCTAGAGGAGAACCCGGAGGAAACCTTTGCGTTTATCCGTTTTGACATTGACCGTTTTAAGATGATTAACTCCTTTTATGGAATTGCAGAGGGCGACCGATTGCTGAAATATGTGGCAGGCATAATCCGTCAGGCGGTGAAATCCTTTGATTTGTATCAGTTTGGAAGAATCAATGCGGATGTGTTCGGCATCTGTATCGGCGTCAAGGATTCGGATGAGGCAATTTCCTTTGCCCAGTCCATTCATGAGAAGATGAAAAAGTACGAAAACTTAAACTGCTATTTAGAGACCTGTGCCGGCTGCTATATGATTACGGATAACAGCATGGAGCCCTCGGAGATTTATGACAAGGCAACCATTGCCGCGAAGGAATGCAAGGGAAAATATATGGTTCACGAGGCGCTCTACACGGAAAAAATGGGGGAACAGCTCTGGGAAGAATAGCAGATTGTCAATGAAATGGACCGTGCGCTGCGGGAAGAGCAGTTTGTCGTTTATTTTCAGCCCAAATATGAGCTGGAGCATTATTCCCCCCAGGGGGCGGAGGCGTTAGTCCGCTGGAAGAAACCAGACGGAACCCTGGTATCACCGGGCACATTTATCCCCGTGTTTGAAACAAACGGAGTTGTCATTAAGTTAGATTATTATGTCTGGGAAAAGGTCTGTCAGTTTATTCAGGAAGAATTGAAAGCCGGAAGGGAGCCGCAGCCGATTTCCGTCAATGTATCCCGGGTAAACCTTTACAATCCCAAGTTTTT
>JAGAIK010000620.1 GCA_017626625.1 Roseburia sp. | reverse complement strand
GCTATGCCGCACCATGGGAAGCAGTACCGCATTAGGAAGATGTTTTTCATCGCAAAAATAGACAGCAATTCCCATATCAGCAGCCTTTTGAAGAAAATATGCAGAAACCGTCACCGACTGATTTTCAATCAAAATACAATTAATATCCTCCAGCGGAATCTGCACTTCTTCTTCTGCTCCTATTACTAACTGCTGATTTTTAATATGCAGTTTTATATTGCTGTCAATTTTAATATTACGAAACCCCATATGCCTCCCTATTTCATCTGGTATTTTCTTTATGAAAATCCAATTCCTTCATTCCATATTTTAAATTGAATAAACCCTATGAATTATATTTCCATTTTTCATTACCAACGCAATTTTATGTTTTTTATCGGGATATACAAAACTATTTCCATAACACTAGCTTTTGCATACCCCAAAACTTAATAAAGGAATATCATGAAAATCCCATCCGCGTTTCCTGTTTTACTACCGATACATTTCCAAGCATATCCACCTGACATTTTTCCAATAATTCAAGACTTTGGATACCCAAACTACGAAATTTAAAACTACTGTTATTCGCAATTCCAGTTATACTTGCCGTTGCAATATCTGCCCCCATATAGTATGTCCATATCTCATTCTGTAAGAGCGTTTCACCAGAAACCATAGTAACCTTCACACCTTTTTTACTCTTAATATGCACCAAATCTCTCGAATAAAGACTAAACACAAAATCTTTATCCTCCATAACTCTCCACTCATCATATGATTTTCCAGCAGTCGCCGCCCGATTCGGCAGTACCTTTTTCACCACATCCGCCGTATAAATCGGTACAAAGTAATACTTCCCGTCCTTTCGGAACACATCAATCCGAACCATGGAACCATTCTCAGCAATTCCCTCACCGCCGTTCACCAATACCCCTGAAGTCTGTTTCTTAGCAATCTTAACCTTTCTCACCACAGGACCTTCCGTACCATCAGCCTTCGGTTTATGGAAATCCTCCGCAAACGCCTTTTTCCCGTCTCCGCCATACAGCTCTAACTGTCTCTTCAACGCATTATATAACAGCCAGTCACTTTCCTTATTGTAATACCCTTCAATCTCCCCATCCTTATTCAGCTTCAAATCCGTCAGCGCTGTCTTAGTCAACACCACACCATCTTCACTGAAATGTCTCGGACTGCGTATGGTATCCGCATGGGCAGCTCCGGTCACCTTATGATTCGGCATTCTGGAAACAAAAATCGGACGTATCTTTTCATAAATAAACTCTGGATAATCAATCTCCGTCGCCACATCCATATGGGAATCCAAAAAGTTTTTCGGGTCTGCTCCCATCCGCACATCAAGCTCTGTCCGGAAACTATTCCAGGGCAATGGCACCTTCACACCAAACTTTTCATCCCATGCGTCCTTGTCCATCTCCTGGCAGTCAAAAATCTCTCCCGTTTCCTCATCTACATACCGATATCCTCTGGCATAACGCAGCTCCCTGCCTTTAGTGTAACGGGAAATTTTCTGTATCATGCCGTCCGTACAGCAGGCAATAACCACCGCATCCATGGCATGATGGGTATCTGTCTCACGGTTTTTCTGCGGCAGCCCCCATCTTTTTCTAAGGTAAGCCGTCACTGCTCCATTGACAGCACGCACCTGTTTTTTCTTCCCCTCCACAGAAAGCGGGGCAAGCTCTAAATTCTGGCGTATCAGATTATAGACAACGGTTGTGATATACTTCGTGTCATTCAGATTACGCTCCTTAAACTCTTTCCGCTCTTCCTCCGTAAAATGCTTTTTCAGCAGTTTTTCCTGCTTTTTAAAATCGCGGATGGTGGTATTCACCCGAACCTCAAATTCTTTCCATTTCTCCTCGTCATTTCCAAAATACTCAAAGGGCGTCCGGTTCCCTTTCTGCTGATTCTCCCGTGCCTCTACCAGTACCTTATTCCGAAAACTGTCATCAAACGTAATACTGTAAGGCAAAATATGGTCAATCTCATATCCTGGTTTAAATAATGCCTCCAGCGGAATCACTTTCCCGGAATACATACATCTTCCGTCCTGCTCTAACCATAACCGATACTTTAAAATATCCTGCCCATTGGGAGACAGTACGCCTAACTCCTGAATCTTTTTCTTCGCCTTTTCATTGGAATCCCCACGCTCCTTCATGTCATTTTCCAATTTCTTTCTCTCTTCAAAATTCTTTGCCATCTCCCTTGCAAGCTCAATATGCACCGCCTGCGGGCTTCCGTATTTCCGGATAATGGCATTGATTACCTTAATGGTCTGGGATACGGAACGTCTTACCACCGGATTCGTAATATCCGACAGCACCTCATTCACCCGCTCTCCCTGCAGCAGCTTTTGTTTCGCAGAATTATCATCTGCTTTAAAATCATATCCTGCTGCGGCACATGCCTTATCATAGGTCATCCCCTGCTCTAAATAGGGAATGATATTTCTCATGGCTTTTACGGAAAGATGCTGAAATTTTGCAGGGTTTAACGGCAACAGCCCCTCGATTTCTTCCCCGGATAAACCAAGCTCTGTCAATTTCTCTGTCCGGCTGTCATCATTTTTTAGACAGGACAAAATTTTCCCCACTTCATCTAATAAATCCTGTTTCTTCTCTTCCTGCATCCCTAAAAGGCGTGCCTCTAACACCTTTTTATACTCATGATACCAGGGCATACCGATAAATTTTGCTTTCTCCGTCTCCTTTATCAACTCCTCCATATCGAAAGGCTTCTCTGTATCTTTCTTCTTTTTTCCACGGTAATTCAGATTATAAAAACGGATATCCACACCCAGATTTAATTTTTTGCGGACAGCAGCATACTTGATTTCTTTCTGGCTGTGCAGCAGTTCCATCAAAAGCCGACGCTCTTCCTCCGTAAAATTGCGCACTTCGCCATCTGTATTCACCAGCTTTGTGTGACTTATTTTTTGCAGCGCCACAAAATATTCCGCCGTGTAGGTTCCCTTTGCAGCCCGCAGTTCCTCCTTCTCAAAGGTACATTTTCCCACACGTCCCTCAAATCCGTTGATGGCATAGGGGCTGGGCGTTCCATCCGGCTGGTTTCCAGGCCCCATGTCAAAGGAACGCTGACTCTCCATAATCTCTAAATATTTTTCCTCTAACGCCTCGGTTACTTTTTCACTTCCCAATTCCCGCTGCGCAGCGAAAATAGCGTGTACTTCCTCCACTAACATCGCCCGCAAAATGGTGTGACGATAATTTCCCGCTTTATTTCTCGGTGTCAGGACATAACCTTTCTCCACCCAGGGACAGGCAGCCCTGAAATCCTCGTCTAAATACATCATTTCCCCTACAGTGCGGTAGCCGTGGTCTTCCATACGTTTTTTATTTTCACTGGTCGCTTTGAGTACCTGCCCGCCCTCTTTGTCCTCTGCCAGTTCTGCTTTCCTGGTGGAACGGAAACCACGGTGCTTTGCAATATGAAGCAGCACCTGTGCTAACTCTTCGCCCTTTAATTTTCTGTCCAATGCCTCGTAACGGAGCTGGTATACGTCCTTTAATTTTCCAGAATAATACTGCTCCATAAAGGGTTCGAGCTCAATCAAGCCTTCCTGTGAAAACAGGTGTTTGATTCTGTCCATACGGTGCTTTCTTCTCCTAAGCCTCCGTCTGGTGGTTCTGGCGTCACGTCTCGGAGCAGCCAAAGACTCTCCCGTTTTTGGCTGCTCCGCCTTATCAAAAATCCGCACACCCAAATCCACGATATGTACCGGCTCTCCCTGGCTGTTATTCTGCAATACTGCCCACCCCACAGAGGCAATTCCAATGTCTAAGCCAATTCTGTAATCCAATCTTTCGTCCATCTTTTCCTTCTCCTTTCAACTGAACCGTTTTTCTTAGAAACATACAACTTCTGAATTATTATGCAAAGCCCTATACCCTCGGCTTTCTTCTAAAAACGGGACACCTGCTGTAAAAAACACCGCTTCATAACATTCCTAAAATTCGTAAACAAACTTGTAAATGTATACTTATGACGCTGAAATTTCTTACCAGATAAAAGATAATCCCATTCCGAAGAATGGGATTAGAGCTTTTAGGTGTTCTACCTTACTGTAGAAACCTGTTATTACTTGGTATGATATAATTCTCTATTATAATACCCCATTTATTGACGATTGTAAAGAACAATTTTCCATTTTTTTCATTTTTTCGACACATTTCATTTTTTCACATATCCATTGCCCTTGCAGGTCACGGGTTCTGCTGCATTCGGTTGGTGCCTATGCGTCGCCTTGTCCATCCTCTTCCATCGGCGCAAACCGCTCTAACACCATCATCAGATTTGCCGTCTTATTATCATAAAACCCATCCTCCGGTTCAGATTTCCGCACCACCAGACGCTCATAGAGTTCTTCCACCCCGCCTCTCACATAGGAATTGAACATTTCCTGATAATAGTCAAACTCTTCCCTCGTAGACGCCCCCCGGAAAGCTT
>JAGAIK010000619.1 GCA_017626625.1 Roseburia sp. | reverse complement strand
GGTTTCTACACGTGCTCTTTGGAAATCTGGGATACATGAAGCAGTGCGTCTACCCCCGGTGCTAACTCAACGAATGCACCGAAGTCTGTCATTCTTGCAACCTTTCCTGTTACCACATTGCCTACGGCATATTTCTCAGCAGCGCCGTTCCACGGGTTCTCTGCCGGGAATTTCATACTGAGGGCAATCTTTGTCTCGTTGATATCCTTAATGAATACACGGACATTGTCGCCAACGTTAAATACTTTTTTCGGGCTCTCCACTCTTCCCCAGGACATCTCGGAGATATGAAGCAGACCATCTGCGCCGCCTAAATCGATGAATGCACCGAAATCTGTCACATTCTTAACGGTACCTTCCATCACGTCGCCGACTTTGATTTTTGCAAACAGCTCTTTCTGCTGCTCTAATTTCTTCTCAACCAGTAACTGTTTTCTGTCACCGATGATTCTTCTGCGTTTTGGATTGAACTCGCTGATAACGAACTCGATATCCTGGTCTTTGTACTTGGTTAAATCCTTCTCGTAAGTATCAGATACCAGGCTTGCCGGGATAAAGACTCTTGTCTCATCCACGATAACGGACAAACCGCCGTCTAATACCTGTACAACCTTTGCGGTTAATACTTCTCTGTTCTCAAATGCTTCCTCTAATCTCTTGCTGCCTTTCTCTGCTGCGAGGCGCTTGTAAGTAAGGAGTACCTGTCCCTCACCGTCGTTGACTTTCAGAACCTTTGCTTCCATGGTATCGCCTACAGATACCATCGTTGTCAAGTCAGCGTTTGCTTCGTTTGTATACTCATTGCGAGTAATGATTCCGTCTGACTTGTAACCGATATTCAGAACGATCTCGTCAGGTTTCACATCGATAACGGTACCTTCAACTACCTCTCCATTTCTTATTGTTTTAAATGATTCTTCCAGCATTTGTTCAAAGCTCATTTCTGACATTCTTTTGAACCTCCTCAATAATTTTGTTTGGGGTAGAAGCCCCTGCGGTAATACCTACGTTATCGACGGACCTAAAACTTGTTAAATCCAAATCCTTTACAGTTTGTATATAGTAAGTATTCTTGCATTCTTTTTTACATATTTCAAATAACTTCTGCGTATTGGAACTGTTCCTGCCGCCGATGACAATCATGGCATCCGCCTGCGCCGCAATCCCGGCTGCTTCGGTCTGCCGTTCCTCGGTGGCATTGCAGATTGTATTTAAAACAATTATATCATAACCTTTTTTCCTTATAATTTCAACTAATTCTTGAAATTTATTGTAATTAAATGTCGTTTGTGATACAATACATACTTTTTTTTCTTTGTCTGCCCTGTAATTTTCGGCATCCTCCTTACCGGAAATCACCTGGGTATTCTCTGCGGAGGACCAGCTTTTTATGCCTTTCACCTCTGGATGATCCCCATTTCCGATAATCACAATCTGGCAGCCCTCCCCGCTGTGCCGCTCCACCAGGCGATGGATTTTTAACACAAAGGGACAGGTGGCGTCGATGATTTCAAAGCCCATGGACTTAATTTCCTCACAAATGCCCTTTTCCACCCCGTGGGCGCGGATAATCACCGTTCCCTCTCCCTTCGCCTGCTGCCTCAGTTCTTCGATACTGTTTATGACCGTAACGCCCTTTTCTTCTAAGTCATGCACCACTTCCTCATTGTGGATAATGGGTCCGAAGGTATAAATCGGCTTTGCTTGCCGTTTTTCTAACTGCTGGTATACCGTGTCCACCGCCCGTTTCACCCCGAAACAGAACCCGGCGCTTTTTGCCAATGTCACTTTCATTGCTTTTGTTCCTTTTCCGCTTTTTCGTAAATGGCGTAAATCGCCTCCACCACTTCCTCAATATTCAGCTCGGAGCTGTCCACTAACACCGCATCCTCCGCCTGCTTTAAAGGAGAAGTCTCCCGGTGCATATCCCGGTAATCCCTGTCAATGATGTCCTTCTCGATTTCCTCTAAATCACAAACCGTGCCCTTTGCCGTAAGCTCGTCGTATCTTCTCTTCGCCCTTGTGGCGGAGCTTGCGGTCAGGTAAATTTTCACCTGAGCATTCGGCAGTACGCAGGTGCCGATATCACGCCCGTCCATAATCACGTCGGTTTTTGCCGCAAGCCGCTGCTGTAATTCCACTAATTTCGTGCGCACCACCGGATACACACTGGTAGCTGACGCCATATTTCCCACTTCCTCGGTGCGGATAACGCCGTTGACATTCTCTCCGTTTAAAATCACCTGCTGCTCCCCGCCCTCATAGGCGATGGTAACCTCCACTTTAGGGCACGCCTCCGCGATGGTTTTTTCGTCCTCCGCCGCAATGCCGTGCTGTAAAAAATAATATGCCATGGCACGGTACATCGCTCCCGTGTCCACATAGACAAATCCCAGTTTTTTCGCCAGTTTCTTCGCAATGGTACTTTTTCCGGCTCCCGCCGGTCCGTCAATCGCAATATTCATACTCATCTTATTATTTTCCCTTTCCCGCCAAAAAATTCTTTTTTGTATTCTTTTCCCTACTGCCCTGCAGAATTTCCCGCCAGATATCCGGTGGACCAGGCAATCTGCAGATTATAGCCTCCGGTCATGGCGTCTAAATCCAGCACTTCCCCGCAGAAATACAGATTTTTCACAAGCTTTGATTCCATGGTGGAGGGGTTGACCTCCTTCACCTTCACGCCGCCCTTTGTAATAATCGCCTCGTTGAAATCCCGCAGACCGTTTAAGGTCATGGGGAAGGCTTTGATTAATTTCACAAAGGAAAGCCGCTCCTCCCTGGTAATCTCGTTGACCTTTTTCTCCGGCTCGATACCGCTTAATTCAAGCATTACCGGCACCATCTTTGCCGGAAACAGCCCTCCGATGGAATTTTTAAACTGCTTGTTCTTCGCTTCCTCAAATTCCCGCAAAAGCCGCTTGTCTAACTGCTCTTCCGACAGGGCAGGCTTTAAATCCACGGTCATGGAGAGCTTTTTCTCCGTAAATTTAGGCTTCAACGCCGCACTGGCGCTAAGCAGCAACGGCCCGCTGACTCCGAAATGGGTAAAAAGCATTTCCCCAAACTCATCATAGAGCAGCTTTTTGCCGTCGTAAATGCGCACTTCCACATTTTTCAGAGAAAGCCCCTGTAGCTGCGTCACATAAGGCTCTACCGTGTAAAAGGGCACCAGAGAAGGGCGGATATCCGTTACCGTATGTCCCAGTTCCCTGGCAAAACGGTAGCCGTCCCCGGTGGAGCCTGTGGTCTGGTAGGAAAATCCCCCGGTTGCCACAATTACTTTATCTGCCGGAAGCCTTGTACCGTCCATAAGCTCTACGCCTGTGATATACTCCATCGGAGGGAACGCATTTTCACACAGCAGGCTCTTTACCTCTGTGTGAAGCATAACCTTTACTTTCTTCTCCTTTAACACCTTCTGTAACGTGGCAATCACGTCCGAAGAATGGTCCGACACCGGAAAGACCCGGTTTCCTCTCTCCACCTTCGTATTTAACCCGTTTTTTTCAAAAAAGTCAATGACCCTTTGATTGTCACAGGCATAAAAAGCGCTGTACAAAAACTTTGCATTGGTAACCACATTGGAAAACAGCACCTCCATATCGCTGGCGTTGGTGATGTTGCAGCGTCCCTTTCCGGTGATGTAAAGCTTTTTCCCCAGCTTCTCGTTTTTTTCTAACAGCAGCACTTCGTTTTCCCCTGCGCCGTCGTCTGCCTCCGCCGCTGCAATGGCGGCAAACATACCTGCGGGGCCTCCGCCGATTATGATTATTTTACTCATCGAAATCCGTATCTCCTATCTTTGCGTACCGCATTTTAATCGAATCGTCAATCACGTTAATCTCGTCATTTTCATAGACCTGGTATTCGTCCCAGATTTCCTCTAACATCTCTAAGGTGGTTGCCACCTCCCCCTGCTTTTTCATGCAGAGCGCCACAATCAGGGCGTTGATGACGCTTAAGGGCGCCACAAGGGAATCCACGATGGACGCCATATCGCTCTCTGCAATGAGGTTACAGGAGGAATAGAGGTTCATGGGGGAATGGACGCTGTCCGTTAAGGTGATAACCTTTGCGCTACGGTTGTTGGCAAACTCCATCGCCTTTAAGGTACGCATGGAATACCGCGGAAAACTGATTCCGATAATCACATCCTCCTTCCCAATCCGCACCATCTGCTCAAAAATCTCGCTGGAGCTGCTGGTCTGTATCAGATGCACATTCTCAAACATCAGGGTAAAATAAAATGCCATAAAGCTGGCAAGAGGTGCACAACTGCGAATTCCTATAATATAGATATGCCTGGCGTTTAAAATGGTATCCACCGCCAGTTCGAAGGCATGTTCGTCGATTTTTTCTAAAGTGGAATGAATCCGGTCTGCATCTGCCTTCAGCACGGATTCCAGGATTTTGGACTGGTTGATTCTTCCGTAGGTTACCTCCATTCTCTGGAGGGAATTTAACTTGTTGCGCACCAGTTCTTCCAAGGCATTCTGAAATTCAGGATAGCCTTTATAGCCCAGGTGGGTGGCGAAGCGAACCACTGTGGATTCGCTGACGCCCACCACTTCGCCCATTTTGGCTGCTGTCAGAAAAACAGCTTTGTCATAATTATCTGTAATGTAGGTTGCCAGACGCTTCTGCCCCTTGCTTAATCTGCTGTAACATTCATTGATACGGTTGCTTAAATCGTTGGTGTTACTCATGTCCATCCTTTCCGGTAAGCCGTTCTGCTGACCTCCCCGCCGTCAGAGGCTGGGCAAAACCGCACTAATCCAGCTCAAACAACGGCTGTACCGTCAGCGTCAGTATGGTTGTATTTTTTGCCGGCGCTTTGTTATTCTTCACCTCAAATTTTACCACAGGATGGGTGTCTAGTACACTCTTTTTATAAATCAATTTATATTGTCTTCCGTTGGCAATGCCCTGTATCCTATGTTCCGAATCCGCTGTGAGCACCGTATTGTCCGACAGGGAGACAATTTCATCCACATAGATTTTACTGCCGTCCTTCCCCTCTAAATAAATCCAACAGGACAGGTTTGTGCTCGCCGGGTTATAGTCTATCGGACGGAACGTAATCTCAAGGGTATCTGCGTCCGTAAAGACTTCTCCGTTCTGGACATTCTCTCCGGTATCTGCGGTCACGCCGTTGTCATACTCCCTTAACAGCTCAATGCTGTAATTCTGGGTTCCGTTCAGCACCGCCTCATCATTGGTAACCTCAATCACCGGAGGCTCATAGGAAGCCCGGTAGGCGGCAATCATGGTGTTGACAAACAGTTTCGCCTCCATATCCCCGTTTACGGTGGAGTGTCCCACACCGGAATAGAAAATATTTCCCTTGCTGTAAATATAATAGTTATTTGCCGCATCATTTGGGGATACGCCGTAGGTCAGCGCCGTTCCCCTGCCATTGTTGTCTGTGGCATTCCAGCCTGCGCAGTAATGGTCATCACTCAGGCAATACCATACCGTAACCTCCGGGTCCTCCATATTGAGCTGATACCACTGTCCATGAGTCGCCGCAATGGGAAGAACGTCCCCTATCTTATAAGGATATGCGGTAATCTGCCCCTCGTTGAGCTTTGACGCCGTGGTAGTAAGATCATTGTTATTATTAAATCCGCTGGTGCGGGAAAAATCACTGCCGGCACAGACTGCATTTCCCTCGGTATTGGTAATCATATAGCGGTAAGGCACCTTATTTCCGTAATTGGCGTTCTGCGCCTCCTTCGTCCAGCCCATCCTTTTTAACGCATAGTAGGTAAATCCATGCCGCTCCTTGCCGGAAACAAAATCATAGTTGGGGTGCTGTGCCTGATAGCGTACCAGGCTCTCCCTCGCCTCCTCCGTCAGCTGGTTGCTGACAGCGGCATAGCGGTTCATACCCATAAGGTCACGCAGCATTTTATTTGCCGTGGAACCGAATACCTGAGGTGCACTGCCGTCCCCCTGCTGCATGTTATACATGGAAGTCACATCATGGACAAAAAGAATACTCTTTCCCTGTGCCGCAAAATACTGGAGATATTCCACCGCCCCGTTGTCATTGTTCAAATCCGTCTGTCCGTAGGTATCGCCAAAGCCCACGATAATCATCTGATAGCCGCTTAAGTTTGCATACGCAGGAATGGCATCTTCGTTGACGGGATTTCCCTCATCCACGTCCTTAGATGCGTCAAACCGAAAGCCGGTGCCTCTGAAATAGCCGTCAAAGGTTCCCCAGGTAATGGTGTCAATGCTTATCTGATAATCGGCAAGGTCGCTGTAATACTTTTTAAACAACTGGTTCTCCGATAAATTCAGTTTTCCGTCATAATTTCCGTCCTTCGGCATAATCTGGAGCACCCGGACCTCCTTCTTCGTGCCGGAAGTATTCCGGAGAGCGGAACAACCGGTCTCGGTGTAGCGGATATTCGGATTGGAACTGTTATACACCACAATTTTCCACTGTATCAGTCCCACAAAGGAGGACGCTAAGGGATAACTGCGCCGGGTGTCCGCCGCCGTCACTCCGTCCTCAATAATCTTTTCATCCTCTGCAAATTTTCCGTCCCTGTTCTGGTCTACGTAAATACTGTAAGCGTAATCGGAGACATTCTCCGCCTCCACATGGAAGCCGAAGTCTAACGCATTTTCCGGCAGATAGGAAGGTGACGGAATATAAGCGGAAGTCTCATTTTCCGTAGAACCGTTATAAAGCTGCGGCAGCATGGTAAAGGTAACATTCTCCGCCATCCGGGAAACAGCCGCCGCAATCTGCTCCGGCTGACTCATACCGTAGACGCCTTTCCCCTCCCGGTAATCTTCCACAAAATCATAAATATGGGAACCTGTATCCACCACGGCAGCCTCCAGATTGTAAAGGTAACGGGACGCCACAATGGGGTGCCCTGCGTCGGCAAAGCTCTCTAACGCTTTCCGTTTTATGCTGGTGATATCATTTCCCGGAAACCGCAGTGCATCGCTCTCCACGGTGCTTCCGGTTTCACTGTCCCACAAAAACCTCACGGATGTATTTCTTCCGGAACGGACATTGTTGGCATTTACCATGCCGTCTCCCGTGTGGAAATAAATCAGCCCGTCCATGGAATTATCGTTCCAGTCCGGCACATTCATCTGTATATTTTTTCCCTCTATGGTCACGTTCTGCCGGGAAAGGCTGTAAGCTCCGGTATCAAGCCCCAGATAAATCAGGTCATACTCACCGTTTAAATCCTCTGTCTTTCCGTTAAACTCCGCCGTCGTCTGGTGGACAATCTCTATCTCCCCGTCAAAAGAGGGAAGCGCCATACGCAGATAATTTTCCGTCAGCACCCATTCCGGCTCGCTGTAAATTTTGCCGTTTTCCTCTTTCTTTGTCAGACCCACACAGGGTTCAATGTCTAACACCCGAAGGGTTTTCTTTTCCTCCGGCTCCTTATCCTCCTGGATATCCAGAATATAGCGCACCGCATCCGAAGGGTTCGGATTGCTCTCGCCAATTCCGTCTAAATAATCCCCGAAATCCGTAAAATAATCTAAATTTGTTCCCACCTGCCCTGACAGGTACACCTGGGAGATACTGGTATTATTCGGATAGGTGTAGACATGTCCCTGCACCCAGTTTTTATATTCGCTCTGGGAAATCCCTATGGTCATCTGGTAAAGCTTCCAGATGTCTGTCGGCTGCCCGTAGTTTCCATTCCAATAGCCGTATAACTGCCAACTGTTTAACAACTGCGCCACCTCAGCAGAACGCTCTCCCTCCGGCGGCACTAAAAGGAAGGTGGGTGTATTCCAGTAATCCGCCGCATTCCCCGGCTGAAGTGTATGCTTACCGTCCTGCACCACCGGATTTTCCCCTGTAAGATACAGAGAGTGGAACAGCGTACCGTTCATACAAAGCAGCATAACCGCCAGCTTATAGATATTCTCTTGATAGCCGTCCGTCTGATAGGTAAACCCGGTTTCTCTTAAATTCCAGTCAAACACCTTCACCGTCACGTTCTTTTTCTCATATCCGTCAAGGTAGTTATAGATACCGTCCTGCATAATCATGGCGGCGAAATCTGTCTTTGCCGTCACTTTTTCATAAATCTTTAACGTAGTCTCCCAGTTTAAATCATTTTCTTTATTGTAATAATTCCCACCAGAACCGGTAGTCCAGTTTTCCGGCATGACGGAGGTATGTCCCAGACGGTTATAATCCCGCCACATCTGCGGGAAAACTTCCCCACCCGCCGAAGGCTCCTTCGAGGCAATATAGATTAAATCCGAATAGTCCACCCATTCCGGCGTCTCATTTAATTCTTCCGGCGTAATGGTTTTCATTACCACGGAATACTGTTCCGCCGCTTTCTCGTCTAAGCCAAGGGTATCTGTCAAAAATACTTCTCTGTTCTTATAAACATAGTGATTGACATAATATCCCTTGTTGTTTTCGTCACTGAATCGTGTAGTGTAGAAGCGGTCTCCCACCTCCTGCAATGCCATTTCCGGAACGCTGTTCTGCCAGAGCTGCGAATCTCCATATTCCGGGTCAAACTCCTGTACCGTATGCCAGATTAAATTTCCGCCTTCTGCCTTCACAAAGCTGCCGAGGTATCCTCCCGCCGCTTTTATGGTCTCCTCAACCTCCGGCTGCACTTCGCTGGCGGAAGCCTCTGACGCCTGCTTTGCCGCCTCTGTACGCTCTGCTTCCTGCTGTAACTCTGCTTCCTGCTGTCTTTCTGACTTTGTTTCTGCCATCTGGGAGCCTGCCATTTTCTGGTTTTCTGTCTGCTGCAAACTCACTGCCTGACTGCTGTCTCCCGGTGTCTCCTGGGAACTGTCATCTCCCTGGTTTTCCTGCGCACTGCCGTCTCCCGATGTCTCCTGGGAACTGTCATCTCCCTGACTTTCCTGCGCACTGCCGTCTCCCGGGTTTTCACCAGAGATTTCTTCCCTGTCCGCTAACTTCTGACGCTCCTGTGCAGTATTTTCCTCCAGATTTTCCGGCTGAACGGCTTCTAACTGTATACTGTCTGTCATACCGCTCTGGTAGACAAAGTTTCCGGTCCCCTCTTCCACCACTTCATAATAGCCGATATACTCCCGCGACATTTGCGAAGGCTCTGCCCCCTCTGTCGCCGGGTACATTCCGTCCACAATCTCCTTTTCGTCCTCGAACAGAAAGCAGCCTACCATCTCCACGTCGGCGGTGTTC
>JAGAIK010000618.1 GCA_017626625.1 Roseburia sp. | reverse complement strand
GCATTTTAAAAACAGTTGGCTGGGATTGATTTTGCCGTTAATGTTCTCGGTCTGGAATATGATTATTGCCAAATCTTTTATGAGCGGTATTCCGGCAGAGATTTCCGAATCTGCCAAGTTGGACGGGGCAAATGACATGGTTATTTTTCTGCGGCTGATTTTGCCGGTCAGCAAGCCGCTGATTGCCACGCTCGGACTGTTTGCAGCGCTGGCGTATTGGAATGACTGGTATAACTGTATGCTGTTTGAGACAGAGGAGAGTATGTTTACCCTGCAATATTATCTGCAAAGAGTCTTAGGCAGTGCAGAGGCAATGCGGATTGTTGCGGAGAAATCGGGTATGCCGCTTCCTTCCGTGCCGTTAGAGAGTATGAAGATGGCAATGACCATCATTGCTACCGGACCTATCGTGCTTCTCTATCCGTTTGTACAACGCTATTTTGTAAAAGGTCTGACCATCGGGGCGGTCAAAGGATGATGTAAAAGAATGATAAAAAAGTCATTTTTTATAAGAAGAAAAGGAGAATTTATTTATGAAAAAGAAAAAAGTAATTTCCATGTTGTTAGTTGGAGCGATGACAGCTTCACTTTTCGCCGGATGCGGCAACACTTCTTCTAAACCGGCGGCTTCTGCAGGCGGTACGGAGACTCAGGGAACAGCAGCAGCCGCTTCGGCAGAAGATGTACTTGCAGATTTGCCCGCAGCCATCGGCGAGGGAACCATTGCCGCAACGCCTGAGATGTACGCCAACACAGATTTGAGCAAAGAAGAAACCATCAATATGTATCTGATTGGCGATACACCCAATGACTGGGAGGAAGTGCTTGGGCTGGTCAATGAGTATTTAGAGCCTTTTAACACACAGCTTGCAGTTACCTTCATGAGCTGGAGCGATTATTCCACGATGTATTCGCTGGTGTTGGCAGGAGGAGAAGATGTTGACATTATCTTTACGGCTCCATGGTGCTATATGTACACAGAGGCGTCGAAAGGTTCCTTCTATGAGCTGACAGAGGATTTCCGGGCAGCTTATATGCCGCTGACCAATAAATATCAGGCGGCGGAAAGCTGGGATGAGACGACGATAGCGGGAAAAACCATCGCCGTTCCGTCAAATGTGGCATCCGCAGCAGGCAAAATCGTGGCAATCCGTCAGGATATTGCAGATAAATACGGAATTGAATCTCTGGAAAACTGGGAGGATTACAAGAACTTCTGTCTGACGGTGGCGGAGAAGGAGACACCGGAAAGTGGTATCTATGCGCTGGCAGCCTCGGTTGACAACAACGAGCTGTGGGATGTATACCGCCAGCAGTTTGATTCTTTCCTGGCGCTCGACAGCGATTACATGGATTTGATTTTTAAAGATAATGGCGGCATTCCTACCATGGATGAAATCTCTCTTGTCTATGAGACGGACGAATTTCGTCAGTTTGCACACGATATGAAAGAAATGGCGGATGCAGGTGCATGGAGCCGTTCGGCACTTACCAATACGGTAACAGATGATGATGCGTTTGGTGCACTGCAGGGAGCTTCTATTGCATGGAATACCTCCGTATTTACTTATATCGAGCAGGCAGAGCAGACAGAAGGCGTTGTGGGAGCAGCTTATGACCTTACAAAGGAGAATCTTGTGGGATGCGAGGCTTACTCGAACAACGATATGGCAATCACGGCAAGCTGTAAGAATCCGGAGAGAGCAGCCATGGTGCTTGATTTGATTAAGATGGATACCTACCTGAACAGGCTTCTGATTCTCGGTGTGGAAGACAAGCATTACACCATTGATGATGAGGGTAACTATACGGAGTTAGATGCCGCAGGCGATTATGCTGCATACGCAATTTCCGCTTCCTGGGCGATTAAGAACGGGGATATCGGAGAAACAGGAGCGGACCCCAGAGAGCTGGCAGTCACAGATTCCTGGGAGGAGCGTGTTAAGAGCAATCCGACCATCACATTTGTCTTTGACGACAGCAGTATAGAATCCTATAAATCAGCGGTCAATGATGTATTAAACAATTATGTTCCGATGATTGAGCTTGGGCTGGTAGATGATGTTGACGCTGCGTTGGATGAGATGATTGCAGAATGCTATCGGGTAGGACTTCAGGAGGTATTGGATGAATTTGGCAGACAGTATGAGGAATGGTATGCCACCAGATAGGGTATTCTGAGAGAAGTACAGTGTTGTAAATAAGGAGAAAGAAAATAACGGCGGGTGCCTTTGCGGGAGGCAGCGCCGTTATTTTTTGTCTTTCGTTACAGAAGGAAATATGATATGATTTACGCAGAAACACATGGAACTTATTCGCAGAGAAAATGAGGGAAAAGAATGAATTACGCAGAAATAAAACCATATTCCATAGAAAACGGCACAGGGGTGAGGGTATCCTTGTTTGTCTCCGGCTGCAACAACCGCTGCAAGGGCTGCTTTAATCCGGAAACCTGGGATTTTGCTTATGGAAAACCATTTACGAAGGAGACGGAGGAAGAGATATTAAAGGAATTAGAGCCGTCCTATATCGCAGGTCTGACGCTGCTTGGAGGGGACCCGGGAGAAATGCAGAATCAGAGGGCATTGCTGCCGCTGCTTCGGGCGATGAAAGAGCGGTTGCCGGAGAAAACGGTGTGGGCGTACAGCGGCTACTATTACGAGGATTTTCTGCCGGAGGGCAGAGTATACTGCGAGGCTTCGGAAGAATTTGTCGGATATTTGGATGTGTTGGTGGACGGACCCTTTGTATTAGAACAAAAAGATATTGCTTTAAAATTCCGGGGTTCGAAAAATCAGAGGGTGATAGATGTAAAAGCCACCAGAGAAAAGGGAGAGGTCGTGCTGGCGATGGAGTAAAATTTTTTGCAAAAGATGGCGTATTATGCTATAATTCTTGAAATAATCGGTTGATGGAACTATGGAATCATGAATGTACGGAATCGAAGATTCCACTGTAATTAGGGAGATTAGTAGATGAAATTTACATGGAAAACAGTAGCCGCAGTGCTCTTTTATGCGCTGGGAGTTTTGGGCTGGTGCTATGTGGGCGGCTATATGATTCTGACAAAACCGCTGAAATCGTTGGTGGTGGCATATTTGGCAGGAAAACTGTCTGTCTGGAAGATTCTTGTGGCAGCGGTACAGGCGTTCCTTTATCTGTCACTGGCAGGGGGCGTCTGGTGCATCGGTTATATGCTGAGCAATCATTTTAAAGAATAAGAAATTGCCACATTGTGGCAAGCGCAGAGGCTGTCGGCGGACAGCCTTTCTTTACTTTATAGGATTCGGGTGGCAAAAGGGGCGGATAAAAGTTCCTAAAAAATCTGCTGCCTCAGGTAGCGTGAAGGGAGAAAAAGATATGGTGTTGCAGGTGCCGTCTTATTACAGGGAATTTCACTGCATTGCAGGGGCGTGTCAGGACAGTTGCTGCATTGGCTGGGAAATAGATATTGATGAGGAAACAGAAAGCTATTACAGAGAGACAGAGGGAGCTTTCGGACAGCGGCTTCGGGAAAATATGGAGGAAAACAGCTTTGTTCTGCGGGAAAACGGCTGGTGCCCGTTTTTAAACGGGGAGAAGCTCTGCGATATTTGCCTTGAACTGGGGGAAGCGGCGCTGAGCGAGGTCTGTACCGAATATCCCAGATTTACCATGGAATATCCCGGCGTGCGGGAAAAGGTGCTCTGCCTTTCCTGCGAGGAAGCGGGCAGGATTGTTTTTTCAAACAAAGAGAAAATCGGCTGGGAAAGACAGGAGCTTCCCGGTGACTATGACGGAGAGGACTGGGAACCGGAAGACTTCGCTTTGGCAGAAAAATTACAGCAGGTGCGGCAGCGGGCAGTGGATTTATTGCAGCAGAGGGAATATTCCATAGAGCAAAGGGCTGTGGCATATCTGAATTATATCAATGAAATGCAGCAGGAGCTATTCGGTACCGTGCCCGGAGAAAAAAGCGAGGAAAGCAGGACGCCTTATGAATGCTTTCGGCAGCGTCTGGCATGTTTCGGGGAACTGGAAGTTTTAGACGGGGAGTGGGAAGAAACAAAAGCCGGTCTGGCAGAGTTTTTCTGTCCGGAAAATTATGAACAGAGCCAGCGGGAATTTGCCGGGAAACTGCGACAGCGGGAATATGAGTACGAACATTTGCTGGTTTATTTTACCAACCGCTATTTTATGCGGGCGTTTTATGACGACAATCTTTTCGCTAAGGCACAGTTTGCTGTTGCGGGCTTTTTGATGCTGCGGGATATGGACGTGGCGCGCTGGAAACAGAAAGGGGAAAATTTTACTCTGGCAGACCGGATTGACACCGTGCGGATTTATGCAAAGGAAGTGGAGCATTCCGAGGAAAATATAGAAATGCTGGGGGATATGTTCCTCTTTGAGGAAGTTTTTTCCTTAGAGGAACTGGAAAAACAGATTTTATGCACGGAAACCGCAGAAATGTGATATGATAAAGGAAAGTGGTTTTATTTTCGAAAAAGAAAAGGAGAGCGGGCAGATGAAGGTAATTTTAGTGAATGGAAGTCCAAAGGAAAAGGGCTGTACTTATACGGCATTGAAGGAAGTGGCGGATACTTTAGAACAACAGGGCATTGAGACGGAGATTTTCCAGGTGGGGGCGAAAGCGGTGGCAGGCTGTATCGGCTGCAATGCCTGCATCTCCACGGGAAAATGCTTTGTGGATGACGGCGTCAATGCGTTTGTGGAGAAGGCAAAGACGGCGGACGGCTTTGTGGTGGGCTCCCCGGTGCATTATGCAGCGGCATCCGGAGCCATTACTTCCTTTTTAGACCGTGCATTTTACGGAAAAGGGGCTGCTTTTGCGGGAAAACCGGGAGCGGCGGTGGTGAGCTGCAGGCGCGGCGGCGCTTCGGCGGCATTTGACCAGCTCAACAAATATTTTACCATCAACAGTATGCCGGTGGTTTCGTCCCAGTACTGGAATCAGGTTCACGGAACTACCCCGGACGAAGTGCGGCAGGATGCGGAAGGAATGCAGACCATGCGGACTTTGGGAAATAACATGGCATGGCTGTTGAAATGTATCGAGGCGGGAAAGGCGGCAGGCATTTCTTTCCCGGAGCGGGAGCCGGCAGTCAAGACCAATTTTATCCGCTGAAGCCGTTTTGCACCCTTTTTCTGGCTGCGGAAAAGCAATGCAGGTTTCTGCAGGGAGGAATAGCAGGGAAAATAAGCGTTGGTAAGACAGCGGAAGGCAGGAGAAAATCATGCAGAGCACGAAATCGAGCCGGGAGGAGAGACGGCTCAGAGAGGAACAGAGGAAAAACGAAGCCCGGATGCAGCGGCGCAGAAAGCGGAAAAGGCAGCAGCGGATGGCGGGAGCCGTGATGGCGGTGACGGTTTTCATGGTGGTTTTTCTGGCGGGATTTGGCGTTTACCGTGTCTGGAACAGCCGGACGACGGAGGTGAAAGCGGAGATTCCGGTGGAAAAAAAGAAATATATCGAGGAGCGCCCTGAACTTTTGGTGGAGCTGCTTGATATCAATGAATATTCAAGACCCGGCACGGCGTTAGAGAAGGTGAGCGGCATCGTGGTGCACTATACGGCGAATCCCGGAACCACGGCGGAGCAGAACCGGGGCTATTTCCAGGGGCTTGCCGAGAGCGGGGAAACCTATGCCAGCAGCCATTTCGTCATAGGACTTTCCGGGGAAATCGTGCAGTGCATTCCCTGTAATGAGATTGCCTATGCCTCTAATGAGCGGAATGCGGACACGGTTTCCATTGAATGCTGTATTCCCGATGAGACGGGAAAATTCAACGACGAAACCTACCAGTCTTTAGTCAGGCTGGTGGCATGGCTGATGGGAAGGTATGACCTGACATCGGAGGACGTGATACGTCATTATGATGTCACCGGAAAAGCCTGTCCGAAATATTATGTGGAAAACCAGTGGGCGTGGGAACAGTTTAAGGCGGATGTGGTAACATACATAGATACTTATGGGATTGAAAAAACGGAGGAAATACAGTAGAATACAACTATTAAGACTAAAGGACGGGATATGTTGGAAATAAGTTGCGAAAAGTTACGAAGAAAAGAAAATCTCAGAGAAACCCTGCAGCTTTTGCGGAGCGAGGCGAAGGACGGGCAGAAGGCGGAGGAACTAAGGAAATTATTAGGAGACGGAAGCTTTCTGATAGAGCTTTTGCGGGAGGAAGAACCGAAGGTGCGGAAGAATGCGGCGCTGCTGTTAGGGGATTTGCAGATGCAGCAGGCGGCGGAAGCCCTGTGGGAGGCATATCAGAGGGAGACAACCCTCTTTGTGAAAAGCTCCTATCTTGCCGCTTTGGGCAAATTAGAGACGGAGGAATTTGCAGAACCCTTTAAGGAGCGGATGGAAATCCTTGCGCAGCTTACTCCGGCGGAAAACGAAAAGAAGCATATCAATGAGGAAATCCGGGAGCTTGGAAAACTTCTGACCCGCATAGAAGGGGTAAAAAAGCATACCTTCCGGGGATTTCAAAAGCCCCATGAGATGGTGCTCACGGTCAGCCACGGCAGCCGCAATGTGACGGCAGGGGAAGCGGCGGAGCTTTCGGCGGCGGTGCGAAGGACGGTAAAGCCCCATCCGCTGGGGATTTTGGTCTACACAAAGGAAGTTATGCCCTTTGCAAAGCTTCGGACGTACCGGGAGCTGCTTTTTCCCATTCACGGAAAAGGGGAACTGCACCGGAAGCCGGAGGAAGCGGCGGTGGATATCTGGCAGTCGGATTTGTGGGATTTTCTGACGGAGTGTCATAAGGAGGAGACGCCTTTTTATTTCCGTCTGGAATTAAAGAACAAAATGGATTTGGCGGAGAAAAGCAGTTATGCCAGAAAATTTGCTTCGGAGCTGGAACGGATTTCGAACCGCAGGCTGC
>JAGAIK010000617.1 GCA_017626625.1 Roseburia sp. | reverse complement strand
TGCGCCGATTGAACCTAAAAAATGCGTCCGTGCATTTTTTACCACTAGGTTTTTGCAGGTGGACAGTAAGAAAATATCTCCTTTCCAGCCAAAGTCATGTCTGCCTGCCGCCCGTTTCCCCGCCTCGCCCACACTACCCCTCATTTCCCCTTTAATCATTGTCACCCTCCCCGCTTACCAATTACTAAAAAATATTTTCCCCAAACCTACACAAACCTCGCCACATTAACGCACCAAAGTTTACAACCTGCTAATTTATGGTATACTACCCAGAGAAGCACATGAAATGGAGGACCCCTATGAAACTGACAGATTTACAAGCATACGAAATCTTAGAACAACGCCCCCTAGAGGACTTGCACTCCGAGGGCTGCATTTTACGCCACAAAAAAAGCGGTGCAAGAATTGCCGTTATATCCAACGACGACGATAACAAAGTATTCTACGTAGGTTTCCGCACCCCGCCGGAGGATTCCACCGGAGTGCCCCACATCATTGAGCATACCGTGCTCTGCGGTTCCGAAAAATACCCGGTAAAAGACCCCTTCGTAGAACTGGTGAAAGGCTCTTTGAACACCTTCCTCAACGCCATGACCTACCCGGAAAAAACCATTTACCCGGTGGCAAGCTGTAATGAGAAAGATTTTCAAAACCTGATGAGCGTCTATATGGACGCCGTATTCCACCCCAACATTTACAAATATGAGGAAATTTTCAAGCAGGAAGGCTGGCATTACGAACTGGAGGAAGAGGACGCGCCCATCACCATCAACGGCGTGGTGTACAACGAGATGAAGGGTGCATTTTCCTCAGCAGATGATGTGTTACAGCGGCAGATATTAAATTCCCTGTTTCCGGATACCACCTATCGAAACGAATCCGGCGGCGACCCGGAGCATATTCCGGATTTGACCTATGAGGAGTATTTGAACTTCCACCGCAGATATTATCACCCCTGCAACTCCTATATCTACCTTTACGGCGATATGGACGTGGAGGAAAAACTGCGCTGGATGGACGAGGAATATCTGAGCCATTATGAGGAAATTGAAATTGATTCTGCTATCCGTATGCAGAAACCCTTTGAGAAACCGGTGGAAATTGTTAAAAAATATCCGATTTCTTCCACGGAAAGCG
This sequence comes from Roseburia sp., assembly GCA_017626625.1. GTDB lineage: Bacteria > Bacillota > Clostridia > Lachnospirales > Lachnospiraceae > Roseburia. The sequence goes on along the minus strand of JAGAIK010000617.1, from coordinate 3,391 downwards.
AAGAAGACAATACCTACCTTTCCTATAACGTGGTGGCTGGAACGGTGCTGGATAAAAAGCTGTATTTAGCGTTTGATGTGTTGGATTACGCCCTGGTGAGCGCGCCGGGAGCACCTTTAAAGAAAGCATTGCTGGACGCAGGAATTGGAAAGGATATCAGCGGCGGCTATGACAGCAGTACCATGCAGCCTGTCTTTTCTATTATTGCAAAAAATGCTAATATTTCCCAGAAGGAGCAGTTTTTGTCCGTGATACGGGAAGTGTTAGAAAAACAGGTGAAAGAGGGCATTGACAAAAAAGCGCTGTTAGCGGGTATCAGCGGCTCTGAGTTCCGCTACCGGGAGGCGGATTTCGGGCATTATCCCAAGGGACTGCTCTACGGCATCCAGTGTCTTGACAGTTGGCTTTATGACGATATGCAGCCCTTTATGCACTTAGAGGCGGTGGAGACTTACCGTTTCTTAAAGGAGCAGGTCAATACCGGATATTTTGAACAGCTTATTTCAAAATATCTGCTGGAAAACACCCATGCTTCCGTGGTTATCGTGGAGCCGGAAAAAGGACTGAATGCAAAGCGGGAAGAGGAGCTGGCAAAGAAACTGGCAGATTATAAAGCAAGCCTGACGAAGGAGGAAATTCAGCAGTTAATTGCAGATACGAAGCATTTGAAGGAATACCAGGAAGAGCCCTCTCCGAAGGAAGAATTAGAGAAAATCCCCATGTTAGAGCGCAGTGACATCAAGCGGGAGGCAGCGCCTTTATGTAACGAGGAAAAGAGCAGCGGCGGCATAAAAATTGTCCATCACAGCATGTTTTCTAACGGCATTGCCTATCTGCGGTTTTTCTTTGACGTCCGTGATTTTGCGTTGGAGGAGCTGCCCTATATTGGTCTGTTAAAATCTGTGCTGGGCTTTGTGGATACGGAGCATTACGGTTATGCGGAGCTGGCAAATGAAATTAATATCCATACCGGAGGCATTGCATGTAGTTTCGGCGTTTATCCGAATGTAAAAGGGGAAGAGTATTTACAGGCAGCCTTTGAGGTGAGAGTGAAAGCCCTGACAGAGGAACTGCCGGAGGCGGCGAAACTGTTAGGAGAAATCATTAAGACCTCAAAAATTTCCGATGAGAAGCGGCTGCAGGAAATTTTGGGACAGTTAAAATCCAGAATGCAGATGGCGATGAGCAGCTCCGGGCATTCCGTGGCGGCGATGCGCTCCATGTCCTATTTTTCCAGGGCGGCTTATTATCAGGATGCCACTGCCGGAATTGCTTTCTATGAGGTTCTGGCGGATTTGGAAGAACATTTTGAGGAAAAGAAAGGCGCTCTCATTGCAAAATTAGAAGAAATGGTGGAGCGGATTTTTACACCGGAACGTATGATGGTAAGCCTTGTCTGCGAGGAGAAGGACTATCCGGCGGCGGAGCGGGAAATCCTGCAGATAAAGGAAGCTCTTTACCCGTCAAAGGAGACGGGGGAGCGTCAACTGCCTGCATTTTCCTGTGAGAAGAAAAACGAGGGCTTTATGGATGCTTCTCAGGTGCAGTATGTGGCGAGAAGCGGAAATTTCCTCCGTCATGGCTATGCCTATACCGGGGCGCTGCGCATTTTAAAGGTGATTATGGGCTATGATTACCTCTGGATTAACGTCCGTGTCAAGGGAGGGGCTTATGGCTGTATGAATTCCTATACTAGGAACGGAGATACGTTTTTTGTGTCCTACCGTGACCCGAATTTAGAGAAAACCAACGAGGTTTATGGGCATATCCCGGAATATCTGGAGAGTTTCACCGCGGACGAGCGGGATATGACGAAATATATCATCGGAACCGTCAGCGATTTGGACACGCCTTTAAACCCCAGTGCAAAAGGCGCCCGTTCCATGACGGCGCTGCTGCAGGGAATCACCCTGGAGGATATCCAGCGGGAGCGAGATGAGATTTTAAATGCCACAGAGGAGGATATCCGGAGGCTTGAGCCTGTGATTGCCTCTGTTTTAGAGGAGGGAAACCTCTGTGTCATCGGAAATGAAGAAACCTTAAAGAGCGGAAAAGAAATGTTTGCAGAACTGAAAAATTTGTATTAGAAACGGAGGATACATGAACGAAAGTTTTAAGTCAGGATTTGTCACTATCATCGGGCGGCCTAACGTGGGAAAATCCACGCTGATGAACCATTTAATCGGGCAGAAAATTGCCATTACCTCAAAGAAACCGCAGACCACAAGAAACAGGATACAGACGGTTTATACGGATATGGAGCGGGGGCAGATTGTCTTTTTAGACACCCCCGGCATCCACCAGGCAAAAAACAAATTAGGGGAATACATGGTCAATGTGGCGGAACACACCTTAGGAGAGGTGGACGTGATTCTCTGGCTGGTGGAGCCTTCAAACTTTATCGGAGCGGGAGAGCAGCACATTATTCAGCAGCTAAAGAAGGTCAAAACCCCGGTAATCCTGGTGATTAATAAGGTGGATACGGTGAATCGTGATAAAATTCTGGAATTTATTGATACCTACCGGAAGGTCTATGATTTTGCCGAGATTGTGCCTGCCTCTGCATTGCGGGGACAGAATATGGACACGGTGCTGGATATGATTTTTAAATATCTGCCTTATGGTCCTCAGTTTTATGATGAAGATACCATTACCGACCAGCCGGAGCGTGCTATTGTGGCGGAGATTATCCGGGAAAAGGCGCTTCATGCCTTAGATGATGAGATACCTCACGGAATCGCCGTTTCCATTGACCGGATGAAGGAGCGCAGGGGGCAGTATTTGATTGACATTGACGCCACCATCGTCTGTGAGCGGGATTCTCACAAGGGGATTGTCATCGGAAAAGGCGGGGCGATGTTAAAGAAAATCGGCTCCAATGCCCGCTATGAAATCGAGCGTTTCTTAGACCGGAAGGTGAACTTAAAGCTCTGGGTGAAGGTAAAGAAAGACTGGAGAGACAGTGACTCCATGATTAAGAATTTCGGATATAATAAAGATGAAATCTAAATCTTCCAATTTTTAGCGGGTATAGAAAAGGCGGCATCGGAAATCCTAACATTATCAAAGGTGTGACACAGGAGGAAATGACGATGGAGGAAGCCTGGATGAAATTTACCGCAACAGGAAGTGTAACGGATTACCTTAAATTTAAGGGAATAGAAGCAGAAAACATGCCCGGAGGGGAAGAGGCGGGCATGGCGTTGGGAAAAGAGCAGGATGGGACAGAATATCGTAGTGACCGGAATGGTCCTAAATGTAATGCCGATTGGCGACTATGACAAAAGAATAACGCTGCTCACCAAAGAAAGAGGAAAGATTACAGCCTTTGCCAGAGGAGCGAGACGTCCAAACAGCCAGCTTTTGGCTGCCGCCAATCCTTTTTCTTTTG
>JAGAIK010000616.1 GCA_017626625.1 Roseburia sp. | reverse complement strand
TTTGAGGTATTTTACCAGCCCATTTATTCGGTGGAGAAACACCGGTTTACCTCTGCGGAGGCGTTAATCCGCATGAAACCCAAGGAGCTGGGGTTCATCAGCCCGGAGGAATTTATCCCCATTGCGGAGAAAAACGGGCTGATTTTGGAAATCGGTGAGTTTGTCTTCCGGGAGGTCTGCCGTTTTATCACAGAGAACAAGCTTTGGGAATCGGGAATTGAGTGTGTAGATGTGAATCTGTCCACAGTACAGTGTATGCAGAAAACGCTGCTGCAGATTATGGACGAGTATCATCTGGATTATAAATGTATCAATCTGGAGATTACGGAGACGGCGGCTGCCATTTCCGGAGAGACGCTGCGCCAGAATATGGAAGAGCTGATTAGCCAGGGCGTGAATTTTTCCATGGACGATTATGGGACAGGGTTTTCGAATATTGTAAATCTGATTGAATATCCGTTCCACATTATTAAGTTGGACAAGTCGTTGGTCTGGTCTGCCATGGAAAATGAAAAGGCAATGTGCGCACTGAAATATACCATCGGCATGGTAAAGGATATGGGAATGAAGCTCATTGCCGAGGGTGTGGAAAATATAGAGCAGGCGAAGGAGCTGGCGGCTATGGGCTGTGATTTCTTCCAGGGATATTATTATTCGAAGCCGATAAACGGGGGAGATTTTTTGAAGCGGCTGGCGGAGTAAGTGCTTAAAAAACAAAGAGGAGCCGGATTGCTCCGACTCCTCCAAGTATGTGTCCGCAAACACATACCCCAGTTGCTATTTATAATATACTACAAACCGTGAGAATATGCAAGAATTATATAGGAGGAATGGAGCTGTTTAGCCGGGCAGTACGAGGACGCTAGGCAGTGGAAAGTATGTACTGGCTGCTGCTGGATGTAACACATTGCACGCCGACCCAGTGGAAATAATCAATGAAATTAAAAAGATTAAGTGCAAATCATGTGCAAATAAATGACAATGTATTGATATTGACCTTTATTTGTGTTATAATTAACATGTAAAGAGAACAAGGCAATAAGCCTTATCGCCAAGAAAGGAGCATGATATTATGGCGAATGTAAACGTAACAGTCCGTATGGATGAGGGCATGAAGCGGCAAGCGGACGAACTTTTTTCCGATTTGGGAATGACTTTATCCGGGGCAATCACTGTATTTGTGAGACAGGCATTACGGGAGCAAGCGATACCGTTTCAGATTGGGCGTAACATGCCGAATCGGGATACTCTGGAAGCAATCGAGGAAGTGAAGCGTCTGAAAGGAGACCCTAATAAAAAAACGTATGATTCCTTTGATGAAATTCTAAGAGAGGTTGAGAATGATGTATAAGATTGTTGCAACCGGAAAATTCAAAAAAGATTTAAAACTGATAAAGAAAAGAGGGTATAATCTTTCTTTGCTTTCTGTAGTGGTTGATATGCTTGCGGAAGGGAAAACCTTGCCGGAAAAATATAAAGACCATAGTTTGTCCGGTAATTATACCGGGTGCAGAGAGTGCCATATTACCCCGGACTGGTTATTAGTTTATGAAATCGAAGAAGATGAACTTATTCTTTATCTTACCAGAACAGGGACACACAGTGATTTGTTTTGATACTCACGGTGAGGACAGAAAAGAGAGATAGTCTTTTTTGATTGTCGTGTTGTCCTAGGCAAACAGTCTTGACTTTTCCACGTTTCCGTGCTAGTCTGAGTACAGAAAAAACGAAAAACACACAGAAAAAGAGAGTACATCTATTGGAACTTTACAGAGAAATTTCCATTCATTCCGGCTATTATGGGCAGATAAAATAGAGCGGTGCCTGAAATACCGTATGGCTATGGAATGATTTGCTGAGAGGAAATGAGGAAAGACAGATGGAAGATGGCTTTGGAGTGGCAGGGATGAACTGCTTTTTGCATGAGCCGGAGGAAAATCCGGCTGGCAGCGGCAGATAAGCTCTGACAGGACCGCCTGTTACAGCGGGAGATATTGGAATGCAGGAAAAACAGAGAACCTTTCGGGGAGGCTTTTCAGCAGGAGATATCGGCAAGAGGTTCGCACAGATTTGTGCGGATAAACGGAAGTGGTACCACGGGATAACGTCTCGTCTTCTTTATGGAAGGCGGGGCTTTTTTGTTGTTTGGAAGTGGTCTGCCTTACAGGTGCGGGGAAATATCACAAAAAGTCAGGTATTTGAATTTTTCATTATAAGGGGGAACGGTTTTGCAAATATTATGTTACATCTATGAGGGCATGGCGGACTTTGAAATTACGCTTCTGCTCCATCGCCTGCGTGGTACGGGAAAAAGAGAAGTAGTGACAATATCTGAGAATACAGAACCTTTTTTAGCGCAGTCAGGGCTTATCTATCTGCCCGAAAAAAAGATAGAAGAGATTTCAGATATAGATGAATACGAGGCGCTCATTATTCCCGGAGGACCGATTAACAATGAGCAAAATGCAATTTGCAGAATCATCCGGGAAATGGCTGCAAAGGGAAAGCTGGTGGCGGCAATCTGTTTTGCACCTCAGTTTTTGGGAAGGGCAGGACTTTTGGAAGAACATGCCTATACCACCTCCTGTTCCGAAGAAAAGATAAGGCAGCTTGGAGTAAAAGACCCGATGCCCAGAAAAAATTACAGGGAAGAACGTGTGGTTAGAGACCGGAACGTGATTACGGCGAAAGGATATGCTTTTGTGGATTTTGCAATGGCAGTCTGTGATTATCTTGAGATTTATAAAGATGACAAAATACGTT
>JAGAIK010000615.1 GCA_017626625.1 Roseburia sp. | reverse complement strand
TGAGAATTTTCCGAAAGAATTGCCGGAGGATATAGAAGGGTTTCATTTTCATACTCTCTGCGAACAGGATGCGGAGGATTTGGTGACCACCTTCCGTGCTTTCGAGGAAAAATTTGCCCCTTATCTGAAGCAGATAAAATGGCTGAATCTGGGCGGCGGGCACCACATTACAAGAGCAGACTACAGGCTGGATGTATTAAAGGAGCTCATTTATGAAATCAGGAATAAATATTCCCTGGAAGTTTACTTAGAACCGGGGGAGGCGGTTGCCTTAAATGCGGGATATCTGGTGACAGAGGTCATGGATATTGTGCATAACGGTATAGATATTCTGATTCTGGACGCTTCTGCAGCCTGCCATATGCCGGACGTATTGGAAATGCCTTACCGCCCGCCCCTTAAAGGCGGCTATGAGCCGGGGGAGAAACCCTATACGTATCGTCTCTCTTCCATGACCTGCCTGGCGGGGGATGTGATTGGGGATTACAGCTTTGACCATGAAATCCGGGTGGGGGAGCGTCTGGTTTTTGAGGATATGGCGATTTATTCCATGGTGAAAAACAATACGTTTAACGGAATGCCCCTGCCCTCCATCGCCCTGTTAAGGGAGGACGGCAGTGTGGAGATAATAAAGGAGTTCGGATATGAAGATTTCAAAGGACGGTTGTCTTAGCACGGGGACACGAAAAGACAACGGCAGCCTTAGGGTAGGAACACCCCAAGTCAACGGTTGTCTTAGAGGACGCCTCCCAAAAGCTGACGGCTATTTTATGCCGGGGGAATTTGAACCCCATGCCGGGTGCATTCTCATATGGCCGGAACGCCCCGGTTCCTGGCGGAAGGAAGCGAGAGAGGCAAGAGCGGCGTTTACGGAGGTGATTCGCGCCATTGCAAAAAGCGAGCCGGTATATCTTGCGGTGGGAAAAGCGGGGCGTGGCTCAGCGGAGGAAATGCTTTCAAAGCTGCAGGCGGAGGAAGGGCTGCAGCCGGTGACGCTTTTTTCCGCAGAGACGGATGACGCCTGGGCGAGGGATATAGCCCCCACCTTTGTGGTGAAGGAGGAACGGGACGGAAACGGGGAAATCCGCCGCAGTGTGCGGGCGGTAAACTGGGAGTTTAACGCCTGGGGCGGTGAGGTGGACGGTCTTTACGCTTCCTGGGAGAAGGACAATGCCTTTGCGAAACAGGCGGCGGAGTATTGTGGCTGTCCGTGTTATGACGCATCGCCCTTTGTCTTAGAGGGCGGCTCTGTCCACAGCGACGGCGAGGGAACTTTGCTGGTGACAGAGTCCTGCCTCCTCAGCGAGGGCAGAAACCCGAAGCTTTCCAAAATAGAGATTGAAGAAAAGCTAAAACAGTATTTAGGGGCGGAAAAAATACTGTGGCTGCCCCGTGGAATTTATCAGGACGAAACCAATGAGCATGTGGATAACATTTGTGCCTTCTTACGTCCGGGGGAAGTGGTGCTGGCATGGACGGATAACAGGTCCGACCCGCAGTATGAGCTGTCTTTGGCTGCCCTTACCTATTTAGAAGAACAGCGGGACGCAAAAGGGCGGAAAATAAAGGTGCATAAGCTTCTCATTCCCGATGTCCCGGTCTGCATTACGGCAGAGGAATTAGAGGGCTATGTTTTTGAAGCGGGAGAGGACACCAGAGAAGAGGGGGAACGTTTAGCAGCGTCCTATGTGAATTTCTATTTTTCCAACGGTGCGGTGGTGCTGCCTGCCTTTGGCGGAGAAAATGAAGCCAGCGACAGACGGGCGGCAGAGATAATGAAAGAGCTTTGCCCGGAGCGGGAAATCATATCCGTCTATGCCAGGGATATCCTCACCGGGGGCGGAAATATTCACTGTATCACCCAGCAAATCCCTCTGGGAAAATGTGAGAGAGGGTAAAGTCACACTGTTATGGAAACATGCAGGGTATCACCCAACAGGTTTTGCCGGGAAAATAGGGCTTGGCAACTTTTACATTCCGACAGGAGAGGTCAGAATGTAAAAGTTCCACGCCTCACAGGGATTTTGCATATGGCAGAGCAGAGGCAATAAGAAAGACAGGCAAATAGGAAAGACAGGGAGGAACAGCAGAGAATGAGAAAGGTAACGGCTGCCGCAATTCAAATGCAGTGCAGCGCAAAATTAGAAGAAAATCTTGCAAAAGCGGAAGCGATGGTGCGGAGAGCGGCAGCGGAGGGCGCAGGTATCATTTTGCTGCCGGAGCTGTTTGAGCGGGAATATTTCTGCCAGCAGCGCAGATACGATTTTTATGCCTACGCAAAGCCCGCAGAGGAAAACGAGGCGGTGCAGTTAGGGCAGCGGTTAGCGAAGGAGTTAGGGGTGGTGCTACCGGTCAGCTTTTATGAGCGGGAGGTGAATAACCTTTATAATTCCGTTGCCTGCGTGGATGCGGACGGCAGTATTCTGGGTGTTTACCGGAAAACCCATATTCCCGACGACCATTATTATCAGGAAAAATTTTATTTTACGCCGGGAGATACGGACTTTCAGACCTTTGCAACAAAATTCGGAAAGGTAGGTATCGGCATCTGCTGGGACCAGTGGTTTCCGGAGACGGCGAGATGTATGGCGCTGCAGGGGGCGGAACTGCTGTTTTTTCCCACGGCGATTGGCTCCGAACCGATTTTGGACTGCGACAGTATGCCCCATTGGCGGCGTTGTATGCAGGGACATGCAGCCGCTAATTTGGTGCCTGTTATTGCGGCAAACCGTATCGGGAAAGAGAGCGTTTCCCCCTGTGAGGAAAACGGCGGGCAGACTTCAGTGCTGCAGTTTTACGGCTCATCCTTTCTGACGGACGAAACGGGAGAACTGTTAGCAGCGGCTTCAAGGGAGCAGGAGGAAGTCCTTACGGCAGAGTATGATTTAGATGAGCTGCTGGCAAAGCGCTTAGAATGGGGCTTGTTCCGGGACAGACGCCCGGAGTGCTACGGACTGATTGCAGGGAATGAGAAACGATAGCAAGAAAAAGAAAGTACCGGAATCCTGAAATGGAAACCGGTACTTTCTTTTATTAATTATGTAAATCAAAAATATTTTCCTACAATAACTGAATCCCATGCTTCTCACATTCTGCCACCATATCCTCCGGCCACAGGGAACACTGAACCTCTCCGATGTGAGCTTTCCGCAGGAAAAACATACAGATACGGGACTGACCGATACCGCCGCCGATGGTAAAGGGAAGCTCCTCGTTCAGGATAGATTTCTGGAAAGGAAGCTCGGCGCGTTCCTCACAGCCTGCTTTTTTCAACTGGGAGAGCAGAGCTGTTTTATCCACACGGATACCCATGGAGGAAATCTCAAGGGCGATGTCTAATACGGGATAGTAAACCACGATATCCGCATTTAATTCCCAGTCGTCATAGTCCGGGGCGCGTCCGTCGTGAGGTTTGCCGTCTGCTAAGGTGTCGCCGATTTTCATAATGCAGACAGCGCCTTTGGTTTTGGTAATGTAAAATTCCCGCTCCTTCGGTGTATAATCCGGGAACATTTCCTCTAATTCCTGGGTGGTGATAAAGAAAATGTCGTGGGGAAGAATTTCTTCTATATAATCATATTGGATTGCCATGTATTTCTCTGTTTTCCGCAGGCATTTATATACAGTGCGGACGGTGTCCTTTAAGGTTTCAAGGTTCCGATCCTCTTTGCGGATGATTTTCTCCCAGTCCCACTGGTCCACAAAAATGGAGTGGATGTTGTCGGTGGTTTCGTCCCGGCGGATAGCGTTCATATCGGCATAAATGCCTTCCCCTACGGAAAAACCGTATTTCTTTAAGGCGTAGCGTTTCCATTTTGCCAGAGACTGCACCACTTCGGCATTGCGTCCCTCCTGCTCTAAAATGTCAAAATTTACCGGACGTTCCGTGCCGTTTAGGTTGTCATTTAAGCCGGAAAGAGGGTCTACGAAAAGCGGTGCGGAAACACGGGATAAATGAAGCCGCTCAGCAATCAGGTTCTGAAAAAAGTCCTTGACCGTTTTAATGGCAATCTGCGTATCGTGCAGGTTTAATTCTGAATGATAATCGTTTGGAATAATAAATTTGTCCATGCGTGGTTTTCCTCCTAATTATAGCCTTATCTATTATAGCACAGGATATTTCATTTTCAAGAAAAGGATGATGTTTTTTCTGAAAAATACATGTATACACGTCTTTGTGAAAAATAACGAAAAAAGGCGAAAAAAATAGAAGATTATTGGAAAACATAATAAAATATTGACGATAATTAGTAAAAATTTTATAATAAAAATATAAAAAATTCAGAAAAAACGACTGGGAGGATATTATGAAAAAGCAAGAGAAAAACAGGTTTGCGTCGATTAAGACGAAGCTTTTGGGAACCATTATTCCGGTGGTAGTGCTTTTGATCGTGGTGCTTTTACTGGTGGCATACAATGTTTCTGCGGGTATTATCGAAGAATATTCCAGAAATCTTCTGGAGTCCTCCGTCTCAAACCAGACGTCGAGAATTGAGGCGTGGCTGAATGAGAATCTGTCTGCATTCCAGATTGTCAAGGAGACTATCGAGAAGGTGCAGCCGAAGGAGGCGGACCTTCAGAAAATGTTAGACAGCTATTACGGCTATAATGCCAATTATCCGGAGGGGCTTTATGTGGCGGACAGTACCGGAAAGCTGCTGAAAGCCGCTGAATCCACAAAACAGGAGGCGGATGTCTTAAACAGTACGTGGTACAGGGAGGGCATCACCCGGATAAACATGGCTTACGGCTCCGCTTACCAGAATGCGGAAGGGGTAAACGTCATCAGCGCTTCCGGTATTTTAAATGACGGAACGGATAATATAAAGGTAATTGCTGCTGATATGACCTTAGACCGCATTACGATTATTGTAAATTCTTTTATTGAAATGGATGAGGCGGAGGCATTTCTGGTAGATACCAACGATGGAACCATATTGGCACATCGTGATTCCGCTATGATTTCCCGGAAATTAGGGGAAGAGGGGCAGAGCGCTTTCTACGGTGCCGTGGCAGAGAAAATGGCTGCAGCGGATTTTAATTTCTGTACCTTAGAGGGAAATATGACGGTATTTAAGGAGATAACAGGAACGAACTGGCTGCTGGTTTCTTACATACCGACAGACATTGTCCTTGCGGATTTGGCGAAACTGAGAAGCATTATGCTCATCATCAGCATCATTGCCATTCTGGTGCTCTGCGTCATTGTAGAACGTGTGACCCACATGGTAATCCGACCTGTGAAGAAGCTGACAGAGACGATTACGGCAATGACTTCCGGTGATTTTACGGTATCCGTCCACACAAAGGGCAATGATGAGATTGCAGTGATGAGCCGGAGCGTGGAGAAATTTATCGATTCCATGCGTGCCATGATTTCCTCCATGGGAGATATTTCCGGCAGGCTGAAGGGACAGGCAATCTCCTGTGACGATGTTTCAAACAATATGAATGACGCGGCAAATATCCAGGCACAGTCCATGGGAGAGCTGAATATAACGGTGGACCAGCTTTCCGTTTCCGTCAATGAAATTGCGGAAAATGCCACCATGTTAGCGGGCTATGCGGCGGATACCAAGGCGGACAGCGATGCGGTGGAGCATAAAATGCGGGAGACGGTGGAAGTTTCCGAAAAAGGAAGAAAGGATATGGAGCGTGTGGGCGAAGCCTTAGAGAGTATCCGGCTTTCCGTCCAGAATTTGGAAACAGCGGTCAATAAGGTAGGCACAGCCTCCGGCGAGATTGTCCAGATTGTGCAGTTTATCGGAAATATTGCAGACGAAACCAACATGCTTTCCCTGAACGCTTCTATCGAGGCGGCGCGTGCCGGGGAGGCAGGAAAAGGCTTTGCCGTGGTGGCAACGGAAATCGGGAAATTAGCCCAGAACAGCACGGAGTCCGTGGAAAATATTACCCGTCTCATACAGCAGATTAATGTACTGGTGGAGGATGCGGTCCGCCAGGCGGCAGACAGCGCCGGGGAAATCGGAAACAGTGCCGAGCTTATCCATACGGCGGTGGATACCTTTGATGTCATTTTCCAGAATGTGCAGGATACCAGCCGGCTGATTGAGGGCGTGGTGGATAAGATTAATCAGGTAGACCAGGTGGCAACCAACGTGGCGGCAATTTCCGAGGAACAGGCGGCAAGCTCCGATGAAATCCTTGCCACCTCAGAATCCATGTTACAGCAGGCAAAGGGGATTACCGAGAACAGCGAGCAGGTTGCAAAAGAGGCGAAGAACTTAGCGGTGTCCTCCGAGAACCTGGCGGGACAGGTACAGCAGTTCCAGATTTAGGAGGATGAGACGATGAAGAAAATAGTAAGTATATTGTTAGCGATGGTTCTTGGAATCTGCTGCCTTGGCGGCTGCGGCGGCAGTCAGACGGCAGGCAGCGTCAATGGAAAGGGAGTGCGGATTTTACTGAC
>JAGAIK010000614.1 GCA_017626625.1 Roseburia sp. | reverse complement strand
GAAAACTTCACTGTTTCTGTTTCTCTATGGCTACATCTTACTCTTTCCCCCAAAAAATGTATAGCCAAAAATGTATAGAAAATATGTAAAAATGTTGCATATTTATTTTTCTTCCTTTATAATACATCCTGAAAACAAAAAAACAGTTTGAAACTCAAGTTTCTCAAAACGCACCATTTTATCCATAAAAAGCGCATTTTCAATTATTATAATCAAACACTCCAGGAAAGGCAACCCTTATGAACAGGAATTATAAAAAATCTTACAAAGCCACAGAAAAAGAATTAGTCTCCCTCTCCGTGTACAACGTGGGAATCCAGCTTTGCGACCCGCTGCACCAGTGGGGTCCCGGAATCCGCGACCACTATCTGATTCATTACATTATTTCCGGCATGGGATATTATAAAACCGGCAATCAGCTCTACGAGCTTCATGCCGGCGATACGTTTTTAGTTTACCCTAACACGGAGGTTCTCTACTATGCTGCGGAGCAGGAGCCCTGGGAATATGCCTGGGTAGGCTTCAGCGGCAGCGACGCTTCCATGATACTGACCGCCACGGATTTTACTCCGGAAAAGCCCTTTATCACCGACACACCCTTAGGAGCGGATATTCACCGCCAAATCCTCCATATCTATGACGCCAGGGGAAATGAGTTTGAACACGCCGTGGAAATGACGGGACGGCTCTACACCATGCTTGCCATGTTTATGCACGGCGCCTCCCGCTCCACCACCCAAAATTCCGCCAACAGCTATGTGCAAAAGGGCATTGAATATATTTCCTCAAACTATTCCTATGCCATCACCGTGGAGGATATCGCAGACTATGTGGGGGTCAGCAGAAGCCATCTGTTCCGCTCCTTTGAGACAGTGTTAGGTCAGTCCCCCAAGGAATATCTGACGGATTTTAGGATGAAACAGGCGTGCTACCTTCTTGAACACTCTGACCTGTCCATCACCGCCATTGCCAACTCCTTAGGCTTTGACAACAGCCTGTATTTTTCCAAAACCTTCCATAAACAGAAACAGATGTCCCCCAAGGAGTACCGCAAATTGTCCCATTAAGCTTTATTCTATCACAAACCTGTCAATTTCTTCATTTAAAGCCTCTGCTAAACCTGCCACGTCCCGGCTGGATAAAGAAACTTTTTCAATGGAGTTATTCTGCAGGTTCACCGAAGCTGCCGCCTCCTCCATGCAGGCTGCATTTTCTTCGGAAAGCGCCGACAAATCATTGATAACGTCCACGATGGTCCGGCGGCTGTCTTTCATGTCTTTTGTGGAATCCGCCAACCTTCTGCACTGCTCTTCCATCTGCTGAATGGTTCCCGTGATTTCCTCAAATTTCTTTCGGGTCTGCTCCACGCTTTCATTCTGCTCCACGGTAGTCTGTTCCATGTTGGCAATGTTGGCTACCGCCTCCTGCATTTTCGCTAAAAGCTCATGGATAATCTGCTCTATCTGGCTGGTAAGCTGGTTAGTTTCCTGTGCCAGATTTCCTATCTCTGTCGCCACTACCGCAAAGCCCTTTCCGGCGTCTCCGGCGCGGGCTGCTTCAATGGAGGCATTTAACGCCAGCAGGTTGGTCTGGGAAGCAATGCCCCGTATCTGCTCACTGGCATCCTTGATTTTGTCTGCCTGTCTGCTGGTTTCCTCCATTACCAGGTGCACCTGTCTGGAGCTTTCATTATTAAGAGAGGTTTTCTCCACCAGAATATCCAAAACCTCCACGCCCTGTTGTTCAATCTTTTCCACGGAGCTTGTCGCCGTAAAGAGCTGCTCCATATTTTCTTCCACAACTTCAATTAAATCACTTAATTTTCCAACCTGCACGCTGCCCTCGGAGGTCTGCTGTGCCTGGGTGGTGGCTCCCTCTGCCACATCATCCACTGTCTTTGACAACTGGGAGCTGCTGTCATGCACCTCGGAGCAGACATCAGACAGGTCCTCTGACTGATGGCTCAGCTTTGCAGCTACCTCCTGTACATTTTTCACCATCTGAATCAGGCTGCCCTGCATGGCTAAAAATCCCGAACTAATCATACCGATTTCATCTTTGCGGAGGGCATATTTTTCCAGTACCGCCTTGTCCTTTATCGTAAGGTCATACCTTGACATCTTTTCAATCTCCGGTGCTAAAGCATATAACGGCTTTAACAGCATCTGCCGTATAATCAGCACCAGCAGTATAATCAGTATCACTGCTAAAATGACACTGACTATGGTCGCCGTAGTCACCGTCTGCCCCATGATATTGCTTAAGGTATCGTTATCCGCCGGAACGCCCAGATTTAACGCTCCCTTCAGATTGCCCTCCCCGTCATACACCGGGGTTAAAAGGTCGATGGTGAGATTTCCGCTCACCGGGTCCGTGTAATAATCCATATAAGGCGTTCCCTTCGTGGCTGCGGCAACGCTGCCCTCATCCTCAAGAACTATTCCGATTCGTTCCGGATTGCTGTGGGCAATGGCTGTGACCGCTCCGTCCACATTCTCCATATAAACTACATAGTTGTAGGTATTCTGGGAGGCAATCATATCCACAAAATTCTGATAATCCTCGGTTGTCTCACAGCCTAAGGCATCCATCTCCTGGCTGTAGGCAACTACCAGTTTGTAGTCCTCCGTTTTCCACTGTTCCTTCACTTCGTTTTTGAGCATTCTGGCAAAAATGAAATTGTTGATGATAAATACGGTTGCCAGAGCCAGCACAACGGCTGGAATTAATTTCTTGGTTACGCTGTTTTTCATATGTTTTTCCCGTTCTTTCTGACAAAATTCCCACAACTTCAGCGTTCGCAGTTATTTTTGTCTATTTTCCGCTAGTCATTTTCTATTATTTTAGTTTATTTTAACCTTTTTGTCAATTCATTGTGTCTATATTCAGTTTTGAAAGGTAAATTTCTTCATAGCCTGCCCTGTTCCTCTAAATTTACTTATTCAGATTTTTTCATGAAATTTAAAAAGTTATCCACATCTATAGATTATACTTCTGCTCCTCTTTTTCTTTTGGTGGATAAATTTT
>JAGAIK010000613.1 GCA_017626625.1 Roseburia sp. | reverse complement strand
GGATGAAGCATTAGCAGCATTACAGAAACTGGTTGATGAGGCAGCTTCTTTATAAGAAAACAAAAAGAGAACGGCATAGCCGAAAGGCTATGCCGTTCTGCCTTTTCTTTGAAATAGATACGGATTTTTGCACGCTGTTGAAATTGGGAAAAAATTTGGAATTTATATAAAAATTGGCACTAATTAATAGTTGCGAAATGGGACATATTAAAGTATAATAAGAGTAACAAAACAGCCTGGGATGTGCGACACCCTACATTTTTGAACCTACATTTACGTTCATGGGATTCCTATATTCGACGGCAGATGTCAAGCCATCAGTACCTTAGGGTACGCGAGCAGTGGAAGGCAGAAACCAACGTGCGGTTACCCACCTAGCTTTGGCTAGGCGTCAAAAACGTAGGAAACGGCATTTTGGGTCATGCGAAAGAGATTTCGGAAAACGAAGGAAACGGTATCAGGGTACAGAAGAAAAAGGAAGAATGTACCATCAGAAAAAGTCTTAAGGTACGGAAGAAAAACCATAAAGATACCATCAGAAAAAGGTTTAAGGTACATGAGACAAGTAATCCAGATACCATTCGAGAAAAATAATAAGGTACAAAAGAAAAAAAGTACCAAAGAAAAATACAGGACACAAAAGAAAAGAAGCTGCTTTGAAATACAGGCAGCTTCTTTTTTGCAGAATCAAACTGGAAGAATATGGTGAGAGAATGAAACAGAAACGAAATATAAAAATAAAGGCAATCCTCCTGATACTGCTTGTAGGTATTTTATGTGCCCTGTTGGCAGATAAAATGAAAACCGATTTTCAGAAAGAGGAATATTCCACCAAATACATAGCCCTTTCAGAGGTAAAAGCCGAGCTGGCTTTTTCTGTTTATACGCCGGAGGAATGGGAAGATTACTTTGCTGTTTACCATAAGGAATATCTCACCTGGGAAATGACCGCACAGCTATTGGAAAAGCTGGGGGTGTCGGAGCAGATTCCTCTGGAAAAACAGAACCGTCAGGCGGTGAAACGAGAGGAATGGACGCTTATTTATGAGCAGATCTTAGACTATCTGGATATGGAAAGAAAAGTGGCACAAAAAGAGGTGCTCTTATTAGATACAGAGACGGCAAAAGATGGTGTTATCCTGATAACCAGCGAGGGGGATTATTTCACCGAACTGCCGGAGCAGTGGTTTACCCGGTGGCAGGCCTATGACATTTATGCCATGGAGGAGACCTGTATCGGCGTCAAGGGGATTTCAGAGGAGGAAACACAGCTTTCCAACGCTTATTTAAAGGAAAATGCCGAGGGAAAACTGACCTTTCTCTATTCCGGCGCAGTTTACGAAAAGGAAGTGGGGGAGAGTGAAACCGATTTTTCCCTTGGGGTATGCGATATTGTGTTTTCCCGGGGAAATGTAACAGCGCTTCGAATGAAACAGGACGGAATTGAGGGAGCGCTTTTATCCTATGACGAGCAGAGCATTGAAATCAGGGATTATGGAAAAATCGCCCATCAGGGAAAGCTTCCGGTTTACCAGACCTATGGGGAGATACAGGAAAAATCCATTTCCGACATCGTCCTTGGAAATATGAATGTGGAGTATATTACGGCAGGTACGGAGGTCTGCGCCATTTTAATACGGGAGCCGGCAGAAATTAATGATATCCGTGTGCTGTTGTTGGGGGAGGATGGCAGCAATTTTCGGAGTGATATTTATCTGAAATGTAATACGCCGTCCCATCTCAAATGCGGCGATACGGAAGAGGATATAGCGGCGGAAACTCCTGTCCATGTGACCGATTATCTGGCAAATCAGGAGGGAAAAACCTTTACGCTGACGCCGGGGGAGGGCGGTACAGTGGTTATCTGCGAGCCTTCCGGAACAGCGGTTTCTAACCTATACAGCGGAAGTATGGAAGCACGGAGCTATGAGCAGGGCTATACGCTGGTGAACCAGGTGCCCTTTGAGCAGTATCTCTATGCGGTGGTGCCCAGTGAAATGCCTGTGAGCTTCGGGGCGGAGGCGTTAAAAGCCCAGGCAGTCTGCGCCAGAAGCTATGCTTACATACAGCTTTTGCGGGCGGATTTGGCGGAATATGGCGCCCACATCAATGACAGCACCTCTTATCAGGTGTATAATAAAGTGGCGCAGACAGCGGAATCCGTGGAGGCGGTGGAAGCGACCCGGGGGAAGGTTTTAAAATACCGGGGAAATGTGGTGGAAGCATATTATTTTTCCACCTCCATGGGGTATACCGATACGGCGGAAATCTGGAATATCGAGGATACCGCAAACTACGGATATCTGCATAAGTTCTGTCTAAATCAGTCTGAATATGACGGAAATCTTTCGAATGAGTCAGAATTTTTAGATTATATCAAAAGTGATTCGGAAGGTTTTGACAGCGATATCAAATATTACCGCTGGTTTGCCACGGCGGATTTCAGGGATAAGACAGTAGAAATCAATGAAATATTGAAAAACAGGCGTTCCATTTCTGAAAAAAACGTGGTATATTATGGGTCTGACGGAGCGACGGAAACGGATCCCACGGCAGAACTGGGAGAGATTACCGGCATATCGGTGGAGGAACGGAGCACTTCCGGTTCGATTTTGACATTAAAATTACAGTACGAAAAAGGTGCAGTCCGGGTGAAAACGGAGTATAATATCCGCAAGGTATTAGGGGCGCTGGTGAAGAAAATAGTTTACAAGGACGGCAGTGAGAGTGAAAATGTTACCATGCTGCCCAGTGCATTTTGTGCAGTGACGGCACAGGAGGACGGTACCCTCACCCTTTCCGGAGGCGGTTATGGACACGGGCTTGGCATGAGCCAGAACGGGGCAAACGGTATGGCGAAAGCCGGAATGAGCTGCGAGGAAATCTTACATGCTTTCTATCAGGATGTGGAGATAGAGGATGTAAACGAGTAAGAGAGGAAAATTATGATTTGGAAAATTATTGGAAATGTAAAATCCTTTATGGATAAATGTAAAAGAGACAAGATAAATGCTTATTCGGCACAGTCGGCTTTCTTTATTATTCTGTCCATAATTCCCTTTTTGATGGTATTTTCCTCGCTGCTGCAGTACACCAGCATTACCAAGGGAATGCTGTTTCAGATTATTGAGAGGGTGATGCCGCAGTATGTGGCTCCCTTTCTGATTTCACTGGTGGATGAAGTTTACAGCCGTTCCGTGGGAATTATCTCCATTACGGCGGTAGTGGCAATCTGGTCGGCTGCCAAGGGCGTGCAGTACATGACGGACGGGTTAAATTCCGTCAATGATTTGGAGGAAACGAGAAACTGGTTTGTGCTGCGGTTCTGGGCGGTGATATATACCATTGTGTTTTTAGTGGCAATCCTGATTACCCTGCTGGTATTGGTGTTCGGCAACAGCATACGTCATCTGGCAATGAACTATTTTCCGTTTATTACCAATCTGGTGGATATTTTAGCCAGATTTCGCGGATTATGGATGCTGGTATTTTTAATTTTTTTCTTTGACGTGATATTTACAGCACTGCCAAACCGGAAACTGACCCTGCGGAGTCAACTGCCGGGAGCGGCAATCTGTGCGGTGGCGTGGTATCTGTTTTCCTTTGGGCTGTCTGTCTATGTGGACTATTTTAACGGATTTTCCATGTATGGGAGCTTGACCACCATTGCATTGATCATGCTGTGGCTGTATTTCTGCATGTATATTATGATGATGTCGGCAGAGGTGAATGTGATTTTCAATGATTATTTTCCCGCCTGGTTTATGAAAGAAAAGAAAAAAGAGAAAGCGTAGGCGATGGAAAAACCGTTTAGAAGGGTACTTGTTTAAAATAATAAAATTGCTTACAATTACAATAAGAAGCATTAGGGAAAGGAGGGGGCGATATGGCAAGAACGGTGGGAATTGGATATCAAAATTTTGAAAAAGTCATAGAAAACCAGGTGTTTTATATTGATAAAACAGAATTTATCAGAGAATGGTGGGAAAATATAGATGAAGTGACTTTGATTACCCGTCCGCGCCGATTTGGAAAGACATTGAATATGTCAATGTTAGAGTGTTTCTTTTCTGTAAAATATGCAGATAAGGGGAAGTTGTTTGAACAGCTTTCTATTTATAAAAATGAGGAGTACCGCAGACTGCAGGGAACTTATCCGGTTATCAGCCTGTCTTTTGCCAATGTAAAGGAGAAAAATTACATACAGGCGAAACAACGGATTTGCCAGCTCATAACGGATATTTACAACAAAAACCATTTTTTGCTGCATAGCGGTATACTGACAGAAGAAGAACAACAATATTACCGAAGTGTTTGTATGGATATGCCGGAAGTGATAGCGACCATTTCACTTCATAGAATGTCGGATTTCCTTTCCCGGTATTATGGGAAAAAGGTGATAATT
>JAGAIK010000612.1 GCA_017626625.1 Roseburia sp. | reverse complement strand
CCATGGCGGTGTAATCAGAAGCATTTATCTGCCGTTCTAAAATATCTATCATATCCTTCAAATTCTCTTCGTCAATGATACGCCCGATTTCGTCCATGACTTTTTCCGCCTTAATCTGCGCCACATCATCGGTGGAAGGGATAGGCATTGCCACGATTTTGGTCTTGCAGTAACGCATAATGTCTTTTAATTTATATACCTCTTTGCCCTTCACAAAGGTAAAGGCACGTCCTGTCCTGCCGGCACGTCCGGTTCTTCCGATACGATGCACATAGTACTCATCATCCTGTGGAATATCGTAATTGAATACTGCCTCCACATCATCCACGTCAATTCCTCTGGCAGCAACGTCAGTGGCAATCAAAATCTCTGTTTTTCCACTGCGGAAGCCACGCATGACCCGGTCTCTCTGGGTCTGCTTCATATCACCGTGCAGCCCCTCGGCAAAATAGCCCCTGCCCTGCAGCTCCTCCGTCAACTCGTCTACCATGCGCTTTGTGTTGCAGAATACCAGGGAAAGCTTGGGATTGTAATAATCTAAAAGCCTTGTTAAAACCTCCACCTTATCATTCCGCTTCACATCATAGTAGTACTGCTCAATGCTGGGCACTGTCAGCTCTTTTTTCACCACCTTAATGGTAACTGCATCGTGCTGGTATTTCTTGGTGATATCTAGGATAGGCTTTGGCATGGTGGCGGAAAACAGCACCGTCTGCCGCCCCTCCTTAGGGATATACTCTAAAATCGTCTCGATGTCCTCACGGAAGCCCATATTTAACATCTCGTCCGCCTCGTCTAACACAATGGTGTTGACTGCTTCACAGCGGATGGTTTTTCTGCGGAGGTGGTCCATCACACGCCCCGGCGTTCCGATAATAATCTGCGCCCCGCCCTTTAACGCCTTAATCTGGCGGTTAATCTCCTGTCCGCCGTACACGGGCAGAATTTTCACCCCGTGCATATATTTCGCCAGCTTTCTTATCTCATCTGCCACCTGTATGGCAAGCTCCCTGGTGGGGGATAAGATAATGACCTGTGTCTTTTTATTATTGGGGTCAACCTTGTGCAGCACCGGAATACCAAAGGACGCTGTTTTTCCCGTTCCCGTCTGTGCCTGTCCAATCACGTCCACGCCGGACATTACCACGGGGATTGCCTGACTCTGGATGGGGGTTGCCTCTTCAAACCCCATCTCTGCGATGGCACGCAGAACCTGGGGATACAAATCTAATTCATCAAATCTAACTGTTTCCATTCATTTCTCCATATTTTTAGTCTCTTTTATACGCGCAACATTCCTAACTTAGCACACCACCCAACATTTGTCAAGCAAGCCGCTGTTTCTTTTCGTAACAGTTCTACCCTCCGGCCGGACTGTTACTTCCTCTGGTAACAGTTCAACTGAACCGGAACTGTTACCGCCTTCGTCCTTACAGTATAGACGATACTATGTACCCTGAACCTGGCTTTTCGCAGGCAAAGGGTTCTATCCTTATGGGAAAGCAATCGAATGAGGGTATGTTACCTATACTGTGATTGTAGCTTTTTTCTGTCTCAGCTTTTGTAGAAATGTGGAAGTTCGATTGCGGATTTTCATTTTCACAATATATTCTATGCAGTGTTTTTCTTTTGGTTCCGCAAAAAAACAGTCTCCTTCCTTCTAATTTAAAAGGAAAAAGACTGTCAAATTCAAAGAATTTATTCAAAATACTCTACCGGGTCCACAGGAACGCCGTCTTTCAGGAGTTCAAAATACAGGTTGCTTCCTTCCACGGAATAGTATTTTGTAGGCTCGCTGATATAACCTAAGACATGTCCTGCCTCCACATAGTCTCCCACTTCAAAATTCAGTTCTTTGAGCTGTCCGTAAATTGCCTGATAACCATCCCCTAAATTGACCGTCACCGTACAGCCTGTCACCTCATCATTTTCAATACCCTGTATCTGTCCTCTTGCGGCGGAGTAAACCTTATCGTTGACATTTCCCGCAATGATAACTGCCGGATTATATTTGTACTGGTCTAAAGTGGCAAAATATACGGTGGCATCCATACTGTAATCTATGATAACGTCCCCCTGCATCGGCCACATCAGTCCCTGCTCCTTTGAAAAATGCAGTGCATCCACCGTACTGGCGGTTTTCTCTGCCTTCTCCTCCGTTTCCTCTGTCTCCATGGTCTCTGTGCTCTCCACTGCCTCGGCTGTCTCTTCCTGCTGCTCGGCTGTAGCGTTGGTTTTCGGTGGAATTACCGCAGATGCTTCCTGGGATTCCTCCGTATCCGGCACCTCCGCCACCTCTTCCCTGCTGCTGTTCATCTCCTCGGCAAGCTCCGCCTCCATCTGCTGGCGCTCCTGCTCCTGATGGTTACTGTATAGCACTGTCGTGCCGATGGCAGCGATTACCACCAGTGTACCTGCAATGACATATTGTTTCCGCCGTAAAAATCCGGTCCATCCTCTCTTTTTCATATCATTCACCATCCATATTCTTTATTTTTAAAGATAGTCTTTCCGAATATGAATGGTTTATACAATTTTCTACTTGATTTTTTCCGTTTGCGTCAATTCCGTTTCCGGGAAAAAATAAGTTAAAATCTCCCGGTAATCTTTTCCCTGCTCCGCAAATACCTGCGCCATATGCTGGCTGAGACCAAAGCCGTGTCCAATGCCTCTGGTGACAATGCGGATATTTTCCCCGGTTTCCGTGATGGTAAAACATGCGGAATTTAATCCCAGGGCACTGCGAAACTCCTCCCCGCCGCAGGAAATCCCCCCAGCCTGCACCGTAAGCACATATTCCGCCTTATCCCGGGCAGTGACCTGTATCTGGCTGGTATCTTTCGCCTCTGCTTCGGGAAATGCTCCGTTTACCAGCCGTAAAAATTCTTCTTTTTCCCAGTAGCACACCGCTAAATATCCTTCTGCCGTGGTATCGTCATGGCATTCCTGACAGGATAAATAGGGCATATGTACATCTCCGTACAGTTCTTCCATATTTCTGGTGCTGCCGCTGCTGACCGCATGATAGGCAGCATAGATATAATCTTCCTGCCAGGTCAGCACCTCGTTTTCTGTACTGTTGACACAATTTTTCAATTTTTCATAAATTTTATTAAAATTATCCCCAAAGGCTTCCTGCATTTCCTCCAAAGACATTCCCTGTGGCTTCTTTGTGCCCTTTTTTTCCGCATCCAGATAGTTCGTCCTTGCAATGACGCTCTGCGCCCGCAGCGCCTCCTCCTCAAATCCGGCATCCATCTCTTTTGCCACAATCCCTAT
>JAGAIK010000611.1 GCA_017626625.1 Roseburia sp. | reverse complement strand
TACTACTTATGAGTGTAAGTATAAGGGGATTGAGGCGAGTCAGACGCTGGTGGTGCCTATGGAGGATGCGGTGGAGCTCTGGGATGTGAAAATCAGGAATACCACGGGGCAGAGAAGGAGAATTTCTGTGTTTTCCTATTTGGAATTTTCGTTCCACCATGTGATGATTGATAATCAGAATTTTCAGATGAGCCTGTATTGCGCCGGGTCTTCTTATGAGGACGGTGTGATAGAGCATGATTTGTTTTATGAAGAGTATGGATATCAGTATTTTACAGCGAATTTTCCACCGGACGGGTATGACTGTCTCAGGGATAAGTTTTTAGGTTCTTACCGGACGGAGGATAATCCCATAGCGGTGGAGCAGGGGAGGTGCAGCGGCTCACAGGAGCTGGGCAATAACCATTGCGGAAGCCTCCAGAAGGATTTGGTGTTGGCGCCGGGGGAGGAGATACGCCTTGTCTTTATGCTGGGAGAGGGTAACCGGGAAGAGGGAAAACGAATCCGGGAGAAATATTCCAACCTTAACAATGTGAATGTGGTTTATGAGCAGTTGGCAAAGTACTGGGAGGATAAATTTTCCAGGTTGCAGATACAGACGCCCAATGAGGGAATGAATACGATGATTAATACCTGGAATTTGTATCAGGCGGAGGTAAATGTGATGTTTTCCCGGTTTGCTTCCTTTATCGAGGTGGGGGGAAGAACCGGGTTAGGTTACCGGGATACGGCGCAGGATGCCATGACGATTCCTCATTCCAATCCGGAGAAATGCAGGCAGAGGATTGTGGAGCTGCTGCGGGGGCTTACTACGAAGGGGTATGGGCTACATTTGTTCCAGCCGGAATGGTTTGAGCCGGAGAAGGATAAGGAGAAGAAAAAGCCCTTTAAGTCACCGACGGTGATACCTACCGCCAATGCGTCGGATATTGTCCACGGCATTGAGGATGCCTGCTCCGATGATGCGCTCTGGCTTGTCCCGGCGATTGTGGAGTATGTGAAGGAGACGGGAGAGACGGAGTTTGTGGACGAAGTGGTGACCTATGCCGACGGGGGAGAGGGTACGGTTTATGAGCATATGATGCGCATTCTTGATTTTTCCGCAGAACAGGTGGGAGCTACCGGAATCTGTAAGGGGCTGCGGGCGGATTGGAATGACTGCCTGAATTTAGGCGGAGGGGAGAGCGCTATGGTATCTTTCCTGCACTATTGGGCAATCAGCAACTTTATGGAGCTGGCAGGTTATTTAAACCGGGAGAAGGATGTGGAAAAATATGCTGCCATGAGGGAGAAGGTACATAAGGTCTGCAACGAAGAGCTTTGGGATGAGGAATGGTTTATCCGGGGGATAACGAAGAACGGCAAAAAAATCGGAACCATGGAGGATAAAGAGGGAAAGGTCCATTTGGAAGCCAATGCCTGGGCGGTGCTCTCCGGGGCGGCAGACCCCGAAAAGGGCAGACGTGCCATGGACAGCGTGGGAAAATATCTGTTTACGCCCTATGGAATTATGTTAAATGCGCCCTCCTACACAGTGCCGGACGACGATATCGGATTTGTCACCAGAGTGTATCCGGGCGTGAAGGAAAACGGCTCTATTTTCTCCCATCCGAATCCATGGGCGTGGGCGGCGGAATGCGTGTTAGGCAGGGGGGATATTGCCATGAAATATTATGACGCCCTCTGTCCTTATTACCAGAACGACAAGATTGAAATCCGGGAGTCGGAGCCTTACTCCTACTGTCAGTTCATTATGGGAAAAGACCATACTGCCTTTGGCAGGGCGCGTCATCCTTTCATGACAGGCAGCGGCGGGTGGGCATATTTCTCCGCCACCCGGTATATGTTGGGGCTTCGTCCGCAGTTTACAGAGCTTGTCATTGACCCCTGCATTCCGGCAGAGTGGGAGACATTTTCCACAGTCCGCAAATGGAGAGGTGCAGAATTTGAGATTGAAGTAAAAAACCCCGAGAGAGTGATGAAAGGGGTAAAGGAAATCTGGTTAGACGGAGAAAAAGTGGAGCGCATTCCGGTACAGGAGGAAGGCACGAAGCACAGCGTTATTGTTGTCATGGGGAAAACAGCCTGACATGTTGATGATTGAAAGCCAGTCAAAAAAATGGTCTGCCATGTCAATGACCAAAAGCAGTCAGAAGAAAACAGCCTGATATGTCAATGACCGAAAGCAGTCAGAAGAAAACAGCCTGATAGGTTCAGAAAAAATAAAATAAGGGGGAACGGGAGCAGACAGGTTCCCCCGCAAAGAAAGGGGATTTCACATGATAAAATTTGGAACAGGCGGCTGGAGAGCCGTCATCGGAGATGAATTTACAAAAGCAAATATTCAACTGTTAGCCCAGGGGCTTGTCAACAAGATGAAGAGCGAGGGTGTGGCAGAGCAGGGAATTGTCCTGGGATATGACAGAAGATTTCTTTCTAAAGAGGCAATGCAGTGGGCGGCAGAGGTCTTTGCGGCAGCCCATATCAAAGCCAGCCTGATTAATAAATCTTCCCCGACGCCGCTGATTATGTTTTATGTGATGAAACACAACCTGCCCTATGGAATGATGATTACAGCCAGCCATAACCCGGCGATATATAACGGCATCAAGGTCTTTACTGCCGGAGGCAGGGACGCAGATGAAATTCAGACAAAAGATTTAGAGGACTATATCGGGGACATTGCGCCGGAGGAAGTGGCGGTACTGGACTATGAAGAGGGAAAGAAAGCAGGCTATATCGAAGAAATCTATCCGCTCAACGAGTACTTAGACAACATTATCGCCTCCGTAAATATGGACGTTATCCGGGAGGCAGGTTTGAAGGTGGCGTTAGACCCCATGTACGGCGTCAGTGAAACTTCCTTAAAAACCATTCTCATGACGGCGCGCTGTGAGGTTGCCACCATTCACGACAGGCACGATACTCTTTTTGGAGGAAAACTGCCGGCGCCTTCTGCGGCAACCTTACATTCCCTGCAGAATTATGTGGTGGAGAAAAAATTTGACATCGGTATTGCAACGGACGGAGATGCAGACCGTATCGGAGTTATTGATGATAAGGGAAATTTCCTGCATCCCAACGACATTCTGGTATTGCTGTACTACTATCTTGTGAAGTTTAAGGGCTGGAGCGGTCCTGTGGTAAGAAATATCGCTACCACCCATATGTTAGATAAGGTGGCGGCGGAGTTTGGGGAAACCTGCTACGAGGTTCCGGTGGGCTTTAAGTACATTTCTGCAAAAATGCAGGAAACCGGGGCGATTATCGGCGGGGAATCCTCCGGCGGGCTTACGGTACACGGACACATTAACGGAAAAGACGGTATCTACGCGGCGGCGCTTCTGATTGAAATGCTGGCAGTGACCGGAAAGAAGCTCTCGGAAATCATGGAGGATATCCATGCCGAATGCGGGGAAATCCATATGGAGGAAAGAGATTACAAATTTACGCAGGAAAAGAAGGAGGAAATGAACCATATTCTGATGGAGCAGAAGCTTTTGCCGGAACTGCCGGAGGAAATCGAGCGCATTTCCTATCTCGACGGCAGCAAGGTGTACTTCAAAAACGGAGGCTGGGTTATCGCCCGCTTCTCCGGTACGGAACCGCTGCTGCGAATCTTTTGTGAGATGCCGGAGGCGGAGACTGCGGCAAAAATCTGTGATATTTATGAGGAATTTTTGGGCTTAACGGGTTGTTAGTGAAAAAGGAATGTAGTGGAATTGAGTGGCAGTTGGCTGTAAAGGCTGGCTGCCTGATTTTTTTATTTCAAATTTTATGGCATGTAAAATTGATTGAGAAAAATGGTCTTGTAGGATATAATTTCGGTATATAAGTCTTGAAATTAAAAAAATTGATTGACAGTGCCAGAAGCAATATGGGACAAATGGCAAATGCAATCACAGTTCTCACAAGTTTTTTGTTGGGAAGATATATTGTTGAGCAGGAACAACAGGGTGCTGAAAGAGCAAAATACGGAGCAAAAGTTTTAGATTCTTTGTCGGCATATCTGACAGAAGAATATGGAAGAGGTTTTTCAAGAAGCAATGTTGCGGGAATGCGACAGTTCTATATGGCTTATAAGGATAGGGAAGATGAAATTATCCAATCGGGAATTGGACAATTTGAACAGGCTTTCGGAATTGTACAATTCCCGATTGGACAATTAGAGATAGCATACAAAAAAATACCATTTAAACTAAGTTGGACACACTACCAGATACTTATGCGTATAGAAGATAAGGACGAAAGAGATTTTTATGAAAAGGAAGCAATACGCTCTAACTGGAATGTAAGCACCTTAAAAAGACAATTTCACTCCAGTTTATATGAAAGACTTGCATTAAGCTGCGATAAGAATGATGTGCTGCGATTGGCAAATGAAGGTGCTGTTCCACAGAAACCGGAGGATATTTTACATACGCCATATGTGCTGGAATTTGCAGGATTGGAAGATAAGGCATCATATCATGAAAGTGACCTTGAAATGGCGGTAATAGGAAAGATGCAGAAGTTCCTTTTGGAATTAGGCAAGGGTTTCCTGTTTGAACAGCGGCAAAAGAGATTTACATTTAATGACAAAAATTTCTATGTGGATTTGGTTCTGTATAACAGATTGTTAAGATGCTATGTCCTGATTGATTTTAAGATGGATGAGCTTACTCATCAGGATTTAGGGCAGATGCAGATGTATGTAAATTATTATGACCGCTATGAGAGAGTTGAGGGAGAAAATCCAACTATTGGTATTTTACTTTGTAAGCAGAGTGATGAGGCTCTTGTAGATTTGACACTTCCGGAAGATGCTAATATTTATGCAAAAGAATATAAATTGTACTTGCCAGATAAAAAGTTGTTGCAAAAAAAGCTGAAGGAATGGCTGGATGAAGAACAGAATAATGAATGAGCGGGTTCTGCCCGGTATTTTTGTATGGAGGAGCGTATGAAAAAAAACAGAAAGCCAGGCTCGTTAAAACAAAAAATATTGATATTTCTGATACTGTGCTGGGGCGTTCCGATTGCAGTATTTTTTGCATTTACCACAATTTCTTACCGGAAGGGAATTATTGAAAAGGCGGAGGGGTTAGTGGAGGACCAGTTAGAAAATGTGGCGGCATTTGCTTCTATCCGGATTGGCGATGCCATCACCCTCTGCCAGCGCCCCT